>RFGQ01000094.1 GCA_003695865.1 Gemmatimonadota bacterium
GAGCTTCTGCTCACGCCGGGCGCCGTGCGGGCGGCGCTCACATGGCCCCACTTCTCGGTCACCTCGTTTCTGATGGTGCGCCGACTCCGCCTGCAGGGGGTGGTGCCGGCCACTGTGATCGATGTGGGCGCCAACGTCGGACAGTTCGCGGTGGCCTGCGCGCGGACCTTTCCCGCGTGCCGCATCTTGAGCTTCGAGCCGGGTGCCGAGGCGTTCGCCCGGCTCGAGCGCCACACGCGTGGGCTTGCCGTGAGTTGCCGGAACGTCGCGTTGGGGTCGAGCGCCGGGGTGTTGCCCGTGCGCCGGAACCGGCACTCCGGCGCGTCGTCGTTTCTGCCCATGACCGACTACTATCGGGCGCGCTTCCCCGACCTGGAGGAGGAGCAGGTCGAAGAGGTGCGGGTCGAACTGCTCGACGCCGCTCTGGCGGACGAGGAGCTCGTGGGCCCGATTCTGCTCAAGCTCGATGTACAGGGCTTCGAGAAAGAGGTGCTGGCGGGGGGCGAGCGGACGCTGTCAGGTTGTAGATGGGTCCTGATGGAGTTGTCGTTCCACGAGTTGTACCGGGGAGAGGAGACCTTCGTCTCGATGATCGACTACATGCGTGAACGGGGCTTCGCTCTGGACCGTCTCGTCGATGTCCTGCGTGAGCCGGCCCGTGGCGAGATCGTGCAGGCCGACGCCCTGTTCGTGCCGGCCGACGGGGAGGGCTGAGCGTGCCCCGCGTGCTCATCACCGGAGCGGCCGGCTTCCTCGGATCCCACCTCGCCGATCGGTTTCTGGCGGACGGCTGGGAGGTGATCGGCGTCGACAACTTCCTCACCGGATCGCCCGAGAACGTCGCAGCGCTCCAGGAGAAGCCCGGCTTCTCGTTCGTGCGTCACGACATCTCGACGCCCCTTTATGTCAAACCCGACATCGACGGGGTGCTTCACTTCGCCTCGCCCGCGAGCCCGGTGGACTACCTCGAGCTGCCCATCCAGACGCTGAAGGTGGGCAGCCTCGGCACCCACAACATGCTCGGCCTGGCGCTGGCGAAGGGCGCCCGCTTCCTGCTTGCCTCGACCTCGGAGACGTACGGGGATCCCACGGTGCACCCGCAGCCCGAGACCTACTGGGGGAACGTCAATCCCGTCGGTCTGCGGGGCGTGTACGACGAGGCCAAGCGCTTCGCCGAGGCCATGACGATGGCCTACCACCGCTACCACGGTGTGGACACGCGGATCGTGCGGATCTTCAACACCTACGGACCGCGCATGCGTCCCGGGGACGGGCGCGTCGTGTCGAACTTCATCGTGCAGGCGCTCCGCGGCGAACCGCTCACGATCTACGGCGACGGGACGCAAACGCGCTCGTTCTGCTACGTCGACGACGAGGTCGAGGGAATCGTGCGGCTGTTCCACTCCGAGCGCGTGGAGCCCACGAACATCGGCAATCCCGACGAGTTCACGATCCGGGAACTCGCCGAGATCGTGCTGGAGGAGACCGGGAGCAGCTCCGAGCTGCGTGCGCTGCCCCTGCCCGAGGACGACCCCAAGGTCCGCCGCCCCGACATCACCGTGGCCCGGGAGGTGCTCGGCTGGGAGCCCGTGGTGAGTCTTCGGGAAGGACTCCGCCGAACGATCCCCTACTTCAGAGAGCGGGTGGAGCGCGACGACGCCACCGCGCGGGCGCTCGGGGAGGCCTGAGTGCGCGTCGTCGTCCACGACTTCCCGGGGCATCCGTTCCAGGTGGAGTTGAGTCGTGAACTCGCGTCTCGTGGACACGAGGTTGTCCATCTGTACTCCGCAGGCACGAAGAGCCCCAGAGGGCAGCTCGTAGGGCTACCCGAAGACCCGCCCACCTTTGCAGTCTCCGCAGTCGGGGAGGGGATGCGTATCCCGAGAGGACGAATCATCCGACGGCTGGCGGCGGAGCGCGCTTATGCCGGGGCGCTGTCCCGAGTCTTGTCGTCGATTGGCCCGGAGGTGGTCCTTTCGTCGAACGCCTCGCCGATTCTGCAGCACAGGATGCAACGTGAGAGTACGCGACGAGGGTGGCGATCGATCTGGTGGGTGCAGGATGTCTACAGCGTAGCGGCGCGTCGGATCCTTGGCAGGCGCTCTGCCGTGCTCGGGAGAGTTGCCGGACGACTGCTCGAGGGGCTGGAGGCTCGCCTTGCC
>RFGQ01000095.1 GCA_003695865.1 Gemmatimonadota bacterium
GCGATGGGGCGTGCTCGCTTGCTCGCTCGCCCTCGTGGCGGGGTCGGCGGTCCCTTCGGGGGCCGCCGGCCAGGCGCCGCCCGAGTGGCGGGCCGAGCCCGTCTGGCGCGTGGCGTCGGACGCGCTCGACGCCATGATGGTGAGCGGGGCCGCGTTGGCGCCCGATGGCACCGCCTGGGTGCTCGACGGCCTCTCGCCCGCACTGGTGCTCGTCGACGCAGCCGGTACGATCGTGCGTAGGATCGACCGGCAGGGAAGCGGGCCCGGCGAGTTCACCGGCCCTCTGGTGGGACCGGCCCTCTCGGACGGGGTGGTCTGGGTCTACGACACGGGACAGGGCATGTGGTCGGGCTTCGGCCCGGACGGCTCGCTGGTCGAGAGCCACCGGGAGTCGCTCACCATGGAGATCCCGATGCGCCTCGTGGGCCTGGAGGGTGGCGGCGTCGCGTTCGAGGTCTCGGACTTCGACGGCGCGCGCACGCTGGCCGTCCGAGACGGCCCGGCAGGGGCCGAGCGGTTCGAGCGCGTGATCGGCCGGGCCGACATCCTCACGCTCATTCCGGGCGTGGCCGCCACGCCCCTGTGGACGGTGCGCGGCGGGGACCTGGTGGTGGGATCGAACCAGACGTACCGGTTCAGCGTCCTGGACGCGCGGGGCGCCGAGCAGGGCAGCGTCGGGCGTGCGGACACCGGGCGGCTGCCCCTGGACGGCGAGCTCCGCCAGGCGCTGCGCAAGAGCGTGATCGATCGTCAGGTGGGGCCCGGCGGGACCCTCCCGCCCGAACTGGAAGAGATGCTCGTCTTCCCGGATTCGCTCCCGGTGGTCGACGCCCTGTTGCCCGGGCCCGACGGGGGGCTCATCACGGTGCGCGGCCTCGGGCTGCGGGACGGCGTGACGCCCGAGGGATCCGACCCGCTCGATCCCGATCGGCCGACCCGCCTGGACGTGTTCGACGCCTCGGGAGCCTGGGTCGGCACGGTCTCCCTGCCGCCCGGCTTCGTGCCGATGGCCGCGCGCGGCGCGCTGGTGGTGGGCGCGTTTCCGAGCGACCTCTTCGACGTCGATATCGCGGCGTTCCGGCTGCGCGCTCCGTGAGGTCGGGCCGGTGTGGGGGCAAAACGCTGTACGACAGGGGTTTACAGGGTGCGCATTCGGCCTCTAACCTTGGGGTAGGTGCGGACCGGGTCCATCCGGACTCCACCGACCGGAGGACCGCTTGCACGAACGTGCCCCAGGGTCGACCCCCATCTCGGCGACGACGCTCGACGCGATTCTGTCCGCGACCGCGGATGGGATCCTGGTGGTGGGCGGCGACGGCAAGGTCCTGCTCGCCAACCGGCGCTTCGCCGAACTCTGGCGCATCCCCGACGAACTGCTGAGCGAGGGCGACGACGAGCGGTTGCTCGCCTTCGTGCTCGATCAGCTTCGCGACCCCGAAGCCTTTCTGGCCAAGGTGCACGAGCTCTACGGCACGGCGCGCGAAGACTTCGACCAGCTCGAGTTCAAGGACGGGCGTGTCTTCGAGCGGTTTTCGGCGCCCCTGGTCGAGAATGGAGGAGTCGCCGGGCGGGTGTGGTCGTTCCGAGACGTGACCGCGCGCGCCCAGGCCGAGGCGGCGCTGCGCGAGAGCGAGGCGCGCTGGCGGCGGCTCTACAACGAGGCGCCGGTGATGATGCACTCGGCCGACGCCGAGCGCCGGCTGATCGAGGTGAGCGACTACTGGCTGCGCTCGCTCGGCTACGAGCGGTCGCAGGTGATCGGGCGGCCCGTGGCCGAGTTCTGCGACGACGAGACGAATCAACGCGTCGACGCCGCCTGGGAGGCCTACCTGCGGGACGGGCGGGTCAGGGACTTTCCGCTGCGGTTCCGGCGGGCGGACGGTACGTGGCGAGACGTGCTGGCCAGTTCGGTGGCCGAACTCGACGAAGCGGGGCAGCTGGTGCGGACGCACTCGGTCTTCATCGACGTCACCGAGCGCCTGCGTGCCGAAGAGGAGAAGCGCTCGCTCGAGGCCCAGGTGCTGCACGCGCAGAAGCTCGAAAGCCTGGGCGTGCTCGCCGGTGGCATCGCCCACGACTTCAACAACATCCTGCTGAGCGTGATCGGCAACGCCGAGCTGGCGGCCGACCCGCGCCTGCCGCGCTCCGAAGTGGTGCGTCACCTCGACGACGTCGTGAAGGCCTCGGAGCGTGCCGCGGAGCTTTGCCGCCAGATGCTCGCCTACGCCGGGCGGAAGTCGTTCCGGGTGGAGCGGGTCGACCTGGCCGACCTCGCCGATGAGATGCGCGACCTGCTGGCCGTGTCGCTTTCGAAGCGCGCCCGCGTGGTGCGCAGCCTGCCCGAGGGCGTGGCCGTGGTGGACGGCGATCCCACGCAGCTCCGTCAGGTCATCCTCAACCTCATGACCAACGCGTCGGACGCGCTCGAAGGGCGCGACGGCACGATCGCGCTGCGCGTCGGCGTGGAGCGGGTCGACATCGAGACCGCACGTGAGCGGTTTTCGGAATGGGGGCTGCGGCCGGGTGAGTACGCCTGCATCGAGGTCGAAGACACCGGCGTGGGGATGAACGAAGAGACCCGCCGCCGCCTGTTCGACCCCTTCTTCTCGACGAAGGCACCGGGCCGCGGGCTGGGCCTGGCTGCCACGCTGGGCATCGTGCGGGGGCATCACGGCGCGATCGAAGTCGAGAGCGAGCCGGGCCGCGGTACCAGGATCCGCGTGCTACTTCCCTCGGCCGGGGTGGGGGTGGTGGTGGAACCGCACGGCGAGCCGGCCCCGGCCTCACCGCCGCCGGCTCTCGAGGCCCACGTGCTCGTTGTGGACGACGAGCCGGCCGTCCGCGAGCTGGCCCGGACCGTGCTCGAGCGCGCGGGCGGAGCGGTCACGCTGGCGTCCGACGGACAGGAGGCGCTCGAGGCGATCGAGGCGGACCCGGAGCGGTTCGACGTCGTGCTTCTCGACCTGACCATGCCGAGGCTGAGCGGCCTGGAGACGCTCGAAGAGATCCGCACGCGCTGGCCCGGGCTGCCGGTGCTGCTGTCGTCGGGCTTCGCCGAGTTGCCGCCCGATGCCCGCGGCGCGCTGGACGGCGTGCGTTTCATCTCGAAGCCGTACCGCTCACGGGAGCTCGTCGAGGCGCTGAACGAGATGCGGCGCTCCCGCTAGCACTTTTCGGACGTCACCTGTCCTGTTTAACGGCAAGCCGTTTTTTCGCCTCTCCGTACCACACCTCAGGATCCATCGACATGACCCGAGCCACGCTTCCCGCTGCTCTCGCGGTGGCCGTTCTGCTGGCCCTCGCCCCGCCGCACGCCGCCGCCCAGCTCACGCGCCCGCTGAGCGAGCAGGAACTCGAATCGATGCGCTGGCGCTCCATCGGTCCGGCCAACATGGGCGGCCGCGTGACCGACGTGGAGGGCCTGCCCACCCCGTCGAAGACGTTTTTCGTGGCCACCGCCACGGGCGGCATCTGGAAGACGACCAACAACGGGATCACGTTCCGGCCCGTCTTCCAGTTCGAGCGTGTGGCCTCGATGGGTGACGTGGCGATCGCGCCGTCCGACTCGATGATCGTGTGGGCGGGCACGGGCGAGGAGGACTCGCGCAACTCGATCTCGCCCGGCGGGGGCATCTACAAGTCCACCGACGGCGGGCTCACCTGGACGCTCATGGGGCTCGAGGCGACGCAGGTGATCGGGCGCATCGTGATTCATCCCACCGACCCCGACATCGTCTACGTAGCTGCGCTGGGCCACATCTGGGGCCCGAACTCCGAGCGTGGCCTGTACCGCACGAAGGACGGAGGCCAGACCTGGGAGCTGGTGAAGTTCATCAGCGACCGGGCCGGCTTCGTCGACATCGCCATGCGCCCCGACGACCCGAACACGATCTTCGCTTCGAGTTGGGAGCGTGTGCGCGGACCCTACTTCCTGAACTCCGGGGGACCGGGCAGCGCGCTGTGGAAGTCGACCGACGGCGGCGACACCTGGACCGAGGTCACGGGCGGCGGGTTCCCCGAGGCGATGAAGGGCCGCATCGGGCTCGCCATCTCGCTCAGCGATCCCGACGTCATGTACGCCCTGGTCGAGGCCGAAGAGGAAGAGGACGGTAGCGGCGGCTCGGGACTCTACCGCTCGGAGGACGGCGGCGAGACCTGGGAGAAGGTGAACGACGCGAACACCCGCCCCTTCTATTACTCCCAGGTGCGTGTCGATCCGCTCGATCCCGACCGGGTCTACTGGTCGTCCACTCCCGTGCAGTTCTCCAACGACGGCGGCCGCACCGCGGGCACGACCACCAACGACATCCACGTGGACCACCACGCGATGTGGATCGACCCGGTCGACCCCGAACGCATCATCGTGGGCAACGACGGTGGGGTGGCGATCTCGTGGGACCGCGGCGGGAACTGGGAGTACCTGAACGCAATGGCCATCGGCCAGTTCTACCACGTCAGCTACAACATGGACGTGCCGTACCGGGTATGCGGCGGTCTGCAGGACAACGGCACCTGGTGCGGTCCCAGCCGCGTACGTCAGGGTGAGATCACGAACTATCACTGGGCCACGATCAACGGCGGCGACGGCTTCTACTCGGCCCAGGATCCGGTCGAGTCGAACGTGGTGTTCGCCGAGTCGCAGGGCGGCAACATCGCGCGCATCGACATGGCCACGGGTGCGCGCACCGGGCTGCGCAAGCCGTCCTGGCAGGAGGCGTGGCGGCCGCTGCAGGACTCGATCGTGATGCTGCAGGACGAGGAGGGGAATCCGGTCTCGGACGAGGCCGCGGCCCGCATCGCCGAGCTGCAGGCGCGGGCGAGCGCCGATTCGGCCGCGCTCGAGTTGCGCTACAACTGGAGCACGCCGTTCTTCCTGTCGCCGCACGACCGCTTCACGCTCTACGTGGGCGCGAGCCGCGTGCTCAAGTCGACGAACCGGGGCGAAGACCTGGTACCCATCTCGCCCGACCTGACGACGCAGGACGAGGAGCGCATCCGCGTCAGCACGCAGACGACGGGCGGCATCACGCCCGACGTCACGGGCGCCGAGACCCACTCGACGATCGTGGCGCTCGCCGAGTCGCCCCTGCGCCAGGGTCTGCTCTTTGCCGGAACCGACGACGGCAACGTGTGGATGAGCCCCGACGACGGCGGCGAGTGGATCGACCTCACCGGGCGCTTCCCCGGCGTGCCGCCGAAGACGTGGGTCAGCCGGATCGAGCCCTCGCACTTCGATCCCGACCGCTTCTATGTGACGTTCGACGGGCATCGGGACGACGACTTCACGCCCTATGTGTTCGTGACCGACGACGGCGGAGCCTCGTTCCGCACGATCGCCTCCGACCTTCCCACCGGCGGCCCCGACTTCGTGCACGTGATCCGTGAGGACCCCTTCAACGAGCACCTGCTGTTCGTGGGCACCGACGTGGGCGCCTACGTGTCGACCGACGGGGGCGGACACTGGCAGCGCTTCATGACGGGGCTGCCCACGGTGCCCGTGCACGACCTCGAGATCCATCCGCGCGACCGCGAATTGATCGCCGCGACGCACGGGCGCTCGATCTGGATCGTCGACATCCAGCCGCTCGAGGAGCTGACCGACGCGGTGGCCGACGAACCCGTCGTGCTGTTCGAGCCCAAGGAGCCCATCTTCTTCGGCCAGGAGCCGCGTGGCGGCGAGTCGTACGGGCACCAGTTCTTCCAGCGCCCCACGCCCGGACAGGGCATGCAGATCGGCTACCGCGTGGCCGAGGGGGTGGGCCCGGCCACGGACGGCGGGCCCGCAGTACAGCCGGCGCGCGGAGGTGACGCCGAGACGCCCCGGGGCGGCGGCGCGCGCGCCGGCCGCGGCGGGGGAGGCGCCGGACCGGGGGGCTTCGCGGCCCGCAACCGGGCGACGCTCACCATCACCGACGCCGAGGGCACGGTCGTGCGCACCCTGACCGGGAGCGCGCGGCCCGGAATCCACACGTTCACGTGGAACCTGCGCGGCGAAGCGCCGCCCCGGCCCGAGCTCTCGCCCTCGGAGCGCCGCGACAGCGCCCAGGTGGCCGCGCGGGTCGAGGTCGTGGTCGACTCGCTGGTCGCCGAGGGCTGGGACGAGACCGAGCTGCGGAACCTGACGGGTTTCTTCACCGGTGGCCCGCGGCCGGGCTTCTTCGGTGGTGGCCGCGGGGGCGGACAGGCCGGCCGCGATCCCGAGGCGTTCGTCGAGCGACCGGGCGAGCGCATGGGCGGCGGCGGCCGCGGCGGCTTCAACTTCGGGCGGATCCGCCAGCTCGCATCGCTCATCCGTCCCGGCGCGAGCGTCGGTTCGCTGTTCCGCCGAGGGGGGGGCGGTGGGCAGGCGCCGCTCGTGGATCCCGGCACCTACACGTTCACCTTGAAGGTGGGCGAGCATGAGGTGAGCCGGACCGTCGAGGTGCGTGTGCCCGAGGCGCTGGCCACGGACGACTCGGGCTTCGAGGACGACGAGGCGGCCTGGGAGCGCTGGCTGGAGCGTCTGCTCGAGGGCGGCTGAGCCGGGAAGCCTTCCGGGGCTTGAGCGGGGGGCGGGGATACGGCGTTGCCGCGGCCCCGCCCCCCGCGCGACATTGCGGGCGCGCTGCGGACTCTCCGCCACAGTCCCTTCCGCCCACGAGCCCCCTTGAGGCCCTTCGCTCCCTCGCACCACACCGCGTCCGCCGCCGCCGTGCTGCTTCTGGCAGCGACGGCGTGCCCACCCGCGGCCACGGCCCAGCACGACACGATCCTCGCGGCGCCGCGCTCGCGGTTCGAGGCCGGGCCGCTGCGGCGCTGGTTCATGGGGAGCGGATACCGCGACGTGTGGGCCACACCGGTGCCCGCTCCCGTGCTCGATCTGGGGTCGTTCGCCGGGGGGCTCACGCCGCTGCGGCGGGGCGGCGGCAAGCAGACCCTGTCGCTCAGGCTGCGCGGAGGCGACGGCGTCGTCTACACGTTTCGCTCCATCGACAAGGACGCGGCCAAAGGGCTCGATCCGCTCCTGCGCGAGACGTTCGTGGCGTGGGCCCAGCAGGACCAGATCTCGTCGATCCTGCCGACCGGCGCCCTCGTGGTGTCGGCCCTGCTCGACGCGACGGGCGTGTTGCACGCGCGACCGATGCTGGTGGTCATGCCCGACGACCCACGCCTGGGCGAGTTCCGCGAGGACTTCGCCGGACTGCTCGGCTACATCGAGGAGCGTCCCGACGAGGGGCCGGACGGCGAGCCCGGATTCGCGGGGTCCACCAGGGTCGTGGGATCTCCCCGCTTTCTAGAGCGTCTGGAAGAGGACTGGAGCGACCGCGTGGACGCGCGCGCGTTCCTGCGGGCCCGGCTCATGGACATGTTCGTGGGCGACTGGGATCGCCATCCCGACCAGTGGCGCTGGGCGGGCTTCGACAACGGCGAGGGGCTCGACTTCGTCCCCGTACCCAGGGACCGGGACTGGGCGTTCTCGAAGCTCGACGGACTGCTTCCCGCGCTCTACCGGCCTTTCCTGCCGCACTACGTGGGCTTCGGTCCCGACTACCCCCCGCCCTACAACCTCACGTGGTCGGGGCGGGCACTCGACCGGCTGCTGCTGCCGCCCCTGTCGTGGGCCGACTGGGAAGCCGAGGCGCGCGACCTGCAGCGTCTGCTCACCGACGAGGTCATCGACGCGGCCGTGGCCCGCCTGCCCGGGCCGCACCGCGCGCTGGTGGGCGCGTGGCTGGGCCGCTCCCTGCGCCGGCGCCGGGACGCGCTGCTCGCTCAGGCGCGCGCGTTCTACGAGCTGCTGGCGGGTGTCGTGGAGTACCACACGACCGACGAGCCCGACCGCGCGCGGCTCACCGTAGAGGACGGGTCCGTGCGGGTCAGGCTCGGGCCCGCCGACGCCGAGGGCACCTGGCCCGTGGACCGCACGCTGACCGACGCCGAGACGTCGGAGGTGCGCGTCTACCTGCACGGAGACGACGACCTGGCCGAGGTCGAGGGGGAGGGGCGCAGCCGCATCCGCATCCGGCTGATCGGGGGCGGCCGCGACGACACCTTCGTGGACCGCACCACCGGCGGGGCGCGCGTCTATGTGTACGACGACCGGGGCGAGCACCGCATCGTGGCGGGCCCCCGCACCCGGGTGGACACCAGCGAATACGACGAGCCGGACGAGCGCGACAGCTACGGCGCGCCGCCCCGCGACTGGGGCGACCGCTGGTTCGTGTATCCGCTCATCGTGGGCGGGACCGAGCGGGGCGCGTACGCCGAGGTGAACGCCATCCGCGAGACGTTCGGCTTCCGCACGTTCCCCTACCGCACTCGCCTCACCCTGGCGGCCGGCATCGGGACGGGCACGGGGAGGCCCCGGGCCGCGCTCACCTATGCGTTCCCGGTCGCGGGACGGCGTGCCTGGGTCGAGGCCGAGGTCGACGGCTCGTTCCGGCATCGCTTCTTCGGCTTCGGGAACGGCACTGCGGGACCCGATCAGGACGCGTGTCCGCCGGCCGGATGCGCCGACTTCGATGCCGACTCCACACGCGTGCGGCGCGTCGACCTGCGCGTGGCGGCGGGGCTGGAGGCGCACCCGGCCGAAGGCGTGCGGGTGCGTGGCGGCGCCTTTCTCGAGGGCTTCGGCCACTTCGGGGACGAGCGCACGATCGTCGCGCGGATCGACCCGCCCGGCTTCGGCGACTACGTGCAGGCGGGGCTTGCCGCCGGGCTCGATGCCGACCGCCGCGACCACCACCTGAACCCGACACGCGGGTGGCTGTTGCGCGCCCGGGCGCGCTGGGTGCCCGACCTGCTCGACGCGCCCGGCGGGCACCGCAGCGTGGAGGGGGCCGTCTCCACGTATCTGTCGGCCTCGGGGGCCACGCTTGCGCCCGTCCTGGCGCTTCGCCTGGGAGGGCGCCGGGTGTGGGGCGACTATCCGTACCAGGACGCCGCCTTTCTGGGGGGCGATGAGGATCTGCGGGGCTTCCTGCAGAACCGCTTCGCCGGGGACGCGGCGCTGTACGGGAACGCCGAACTGCGGCTGCGGCTGGGGGATTCCAGGTTCATCATGCCGGGCCGCTGGGGCGTGTTCGGCGTGGCCGACGTGGGCCGCGTGTGGTTCGGCGGCGAGGCGAGCCGCGTGTGGCACCCGGCCGCGGGCGGGGGGCTTTGGATGTCGTTCCTGCGCCAACAGGTGCCCACGGTCGCAGTCGCGCTGGTTTCGTCGGACGAGTCCACCAAGATCTACGTGAGCGGAGGCTTCGCGTTCTGACCCCTTCCGACCGTCCCTTGCCCGAGGACGCCCTCTACGACCGCGAGCTGTCGTGGCTCGCGTTCAACGAGCGTGTGCTCCAGGAGGCCGAGAGCCCCGACGTTCCCCTCTTCGAGCGGGTGAAGTTCCTGGGGATCTTCTCGTCCAACCTCGACGAGTTCTTCCGCGTGCGCGTCGCGGCGCTGCGCAGCGTGCTGGCCGACGGCGGCGAGGACGACCCCGAGGTGGCCCCGGTTCGCGAACTCGTCGAGACGCTGACGCGACGCTCCGTGGCCCTGCAGGAGCGGTTCGGGCGCACGTTCCGCGAAGAGGTGCTTCCCGGGCTCGAAGCGGCGGGCCTCAGGCTGCTCGACGACGGACGCGTGCCCGACCGTCTCGACGAGGAGCTCGCCTCGTTCTTCGAGCGGGAGGTGCTGCCGCTTCTGAGGCCGCGCATCCTGGGGCGCGACGAGGACGTCTTCCTGAAGGACCACACCGTGTACCTGGTGGTCGAGCTCCACTCCGAGTCCCGCTCGGCGTTCGCGCCGGTGGCGGCCGAGCTCGCCGTCGTCGAGGTGCCGAGCCGCCCGCTGCACCGCTTCTTCTGGTGCGAGGCGCCCGACGGCGTCCGCGAGGTCTTCTTCCTCGACGACGTGATCCGCTACTGCCTGCCCACGCTCTTTCCCGACTGGGACCTGGGCAAGAGCTGGGCGATCAAGGTGTCGAGAGACGCCGAGCTCTATCTGGACGAGGAGTTCGCGGGCAGCCTGAAGGAGCGCATCCGGGCGGCGCTGGGCCGCAGGGAGCGGGGCGCACCCATCCGCTTCCTCTACGATCAGCGTATGCCTGCGCAGACGCTCGCTCGACTCGTCGAGGTGCTCAGGCTGCGCCCCGAAGACCTGGTCGAGGGCGGACGTTATCACAACCTGCACGACCTGCTCCGCTTGCCGCTGCCCGACCGGCCCGAGTACCGCGACCCTCCGCTTCCGGCGCTCGCGCACCCGCGCCTGACGCCCGACGCGTGCCCCTTCGCGGTCGTGCGGGCCGGCGACGAGCTGCTGCATCCGCCCTACCAGGCCTACGACCCGGTGGTGCGCTTCATGGCCCGTGCGGCCGCCGACGATGCCGTCGAGCGCATCTGGATCTCGCTCTACCGCGTCGACGACGACTCTGCCGTCGTCCAGTCGCTGATCGACGCGGCCGGGCGGGGCAAGCGGGTGACGGCGTTCGTCGAGGTGCAGGCCCGCTTCGACGAAGCACGCAACCTGGCCTGGGCCGAACGGATGGAGGCCGCCGGGGTGCGCGTGCTCTACGGCCGCGAGGGGATCAAGGTGCACGCCAAGCTCGCCCTCGTGGAACGGGCGGAGGAGGACGGCGCGCGCCGCTACGCTTACCTGGCGACCGGCAACTTCAACGAGCGCACCGCGCGCGTGTACTCCGACCACGGGCTGTTCACCGTGCACGAGGGGATCACGGCCGAGGTGCGCGGGGTCTTCCGGCTGCTCGAGGACGGGCTGGACGGAGCCCTCGGCGAAATCGACGCGGCCGCGGCCCGGGCCGAGGGCGCCTCGGCAGGCGGTCGAGCCCCCTTCGTGTTCGAGCACCTGCTCGTGGCGCCGCGCGGGTTGCGCCCCGGGCTGTATGCGTTGATCGACGACGAGATCGCGGCCGCGCGCCGAGGGGAGCCCTGCGGCATCACGGCCAAGCTCAACGCGCTCGAAGACCCCGATATGATCGCCCGCCTCTACGAGGCCTGCCGGGCGGGGGTGGAGGTGCGCCTGATCGTGCGCGGCATCTGCCGGGCGCGCCCGGGCCTGCCCGGACTTTCGGAGAACATGACCGTCGTGAGCCTCGTGGACCGCTTCCTCGAGCACTCGCGCATCTACCGCTTCCATGCGGGCGGCCGCGACCTGCTCTACCTGGCCTCGGCCGACTGGATGCGCCGTAACCTGTCGCGGCGGGTCGAGGTCGCCTTCCCGGTGCTCGATCCGCGCGTGCGCGCCGAGCTCGAGGCCGTGCTCGATCTCCAGTTCCGCGACAACGTCAAGGCGCGCATCATCGACGCGGAGCAGAGCAACCGCTTCGTCGAGCGAGGTGACGCTCCCCCGTGCCGGTGTCAGATTGAAACGTACCGTTTCCTGGAGGGCCTGCTCGAGGCCCGGGAGGACGAGCATGGCGAGTGACGAAGGTCGGGGCCGGGCGGACGAGGCGGCGCACGGCGACGCCGCGGACGGCGGCGTCGGTGACCTCGGCGCGAAGAAGAAGAAAAAGAAGGAGAAGAAGAAGAAGGTCCCGGGATCCTCGCGCGGCATCGAGACGATGTTCCGCACGGCCTACCGCGTCCACACCGACCTGAGCTCGCTGGCGGACCACAAGGCCAACATCATGATCTCGGTGAACGGCCTCATCATTTCGATCACGCTGGGGACCCTGGCGCCCCGCATCGCGACCCACCCCCTGCTTGCCCTGCCCACCGGCGTGCTGGTGTTCGGGTGCCTGCTGGCGCTCATCTATGCGGTGCTGTCGGCGCGCCCACGGGTGTCGAGTGCTCCGGTCTCGCTCGACGACGTGGTCCGGAACGAGGCGAACATCCTCTTCTTCGGCCATTTCACGAACATGCGCGAAGAGGACTTCGTGGCGGGCATGCTGGACCTGCTCGGCAACACGGATCACCTCTACACGAACATGATCCGCGACCTCTACGGGCTCGGGCAGGTGCTCAAGCGCAAGTTCCAGCTGCTCAGGTTGTCGTACACCGTCTTCATGCTGGCGCTGGTGCTCGGTGTGGTCGCCTTCTTCGTGGTGTTCGCCCTGCAGCCCGAGGCGCCCGGCCTGATCGGTTGACCCGGCCGCGAGGCCGCGAGGGGGTGGGGCCCGGCGGCGCCCGCTCAGGTGGGGTCGGCCACCAGGCCCAGCACCGCCGTGAGGATCCACCACACCCCCACCGCGAGGATCGCGCCGGGCACGACCCAGCGGATCCACAGGTACAGCAGGCCCAGGCCCGGGGGCGCGTCGTCCCGCCCGGCCAGCTCGCGCAGCACCGCCGAGCGCGACAGCGCCCAGCCCACGGTGAGTGCGGCGGCCAGTGCCCCGACCGTCTGCAAGCCGGTGCCGAACGCGAGGTCCCACGGCGTGAAGATCCGCAGGTTCAGCGTGGGCGGCAGCGACAGCAGGTACGCGCCCCCGACCACCGCGAGGGTGGCGCGGCGGCGGCTCCAGCCGGCCTCGTCCACCAGCCCCGCCACCAAGACCTCGAAGGCCGCTACGGCCGACAGGTAGGCCGCCGCGGCCAGGGCCGCGAAGAACAGCGCGCCGAACACCCAGCCCCCCGGCACCCCGGCGAACACGCGTGGAAGGGTCGAGAAGATGAGGCCGGGGCCCGAGGCGGGCTCGAGGCCCAGGGCGAACACGGCCGGGAAGATGGCCAGACCGGCCAGCAGCCCGGCGAGCGTGTCACCGGCGACGGTGGCCGCGGCGTTCGCGCGCAGGTCCACGTCGTCGGGCAGGTACGAGCCGTACACCACCATGAACGTACCGCCCAGCGCCAGCGAGAAGATGACCTGCCCCAGCGCCGCCATGGCCACGCGCGCGTTCAGGTCGCCCGGCGCGAACTTGAGCAGATACCAGTCGAGGCCCGCGCCCGCGCCGGGCAGCGTGAGGGCGCGCAGGGCGAGCGCGATCAGGATGACGAAGAGCAGCGGCGTGGCCACGGTACTCACCCGCTCGATGCCGCGGCGCACGCCGCGCACCAGCACGAGCGCGCACGCGCCCATCACGGCCGCGGTGGCCACGGCCTGCAGGCCGAAGCCGGCCGGATCGAGCCCCGATTCGGGCGGTAGCACGCGGGCGGCCGACCACGCCCCGCCCGCTCCCCGGACCAGCTCGCCGATCGCGTGCGCCACGACCCAGCCGATCGCCGCGCAGTAGTAGCCGGTCGCGGCCGTCACGCCCACGAAGAAGATCCATCCCAGCGCCCGTCCGCCCCGCACTCCGGCGCGGGCGAACGCGCCCACCGTGCCGCGGCGCGTGTGGCGGCCGAGCGTCCACTCGGCCATGAGCGCGGGCGCGCCCACGACGAGCGCCAGCGCCAGGTAGAAGGCCACGAACGCGGCCCCCCCGAAGCGGCCCACCATGTAGGGAAAGCGCCACACGTTGCCGAGCCCCACGGCCACGCCCACCATGGCGAGCAGCAGGGTGAGGCGCGACGTGAA
>RFGQ01000096.1 GCA_003695865.1 Gemmatimonadota bacterium
GGCTCGAAGTCACCGCGCCCGCGTGGGTCCGCGTCGAGATCGCCGGGCACGAGGCCTCGGTGCAGGTGGAAGGGATCGAGGGGGGGATTCGGGTGCACACGTCGGAGGGCGACATCGCGCTCACGGACGTCGCGGGCGGGGTCGAGGCACGCACGTTCGAGGGTACGATCACCGTCGAGCGGGGCAGGGGGGAGTTCGTGCTGGCGTCGGTCGACGACGACGTGCGGCTGCAGGGCGTCTCGGGGAGGGTGCGCGCCGAGACCACCGACGGCGATGTGCGCATGACCGAGATGGATGCCGACTTCGTCGAGGCCTCGACGCTGGACGGCGAGGTGCTCTACCACGGCCGGGTCCACCGGAGTGGGGAGTACAGGCTGACCAGCCACGACGGCGACCTGCTGTTCGCGCCGCTCGGGCCGTTCGACGCCTCGGTGACCGTCCAGACGTACGACGGAGAGCTGCGGGGTGACCTGCCCGTCACGCTGCGGCGGATGGGTGAGGACGGGATGGTGTTCGTGGCGGGGGAAGGCGGCGCGACCGTCGTGCTGCGGACCTTCGACGGAGATGTGCGGCTGAGCCGGTCCGGGAGTGTACCGGGACGCCGGCCGCAGCAGAACGACGAGGAGGCACGATGATGCGCAGATTCGTACGCAACGCCCCCCTGTTGGGGTTGATCGCCGCCGCGGGGGCGGCCGGCGTGCTGTTCACCGCCGTGATCCTGCGCGGCTCACACGCCGACGAGGCGGCCGTGGTTCACGTGCGCGAAGTGGTGCGCTCGCAGGCCGAAGGTCGTACGGACGACACGTTCCGCTGGAGCGGTCGGGTGGCGGACGGGGGCACCGTCGAGGTGCGCGGGGTCAACGGCCCGATCCATTTCGAGCCGGCGGACGGCCCCCAGGTCGAGGTGGAGGCCGAGAAGCGGGGACGCCGCTCCGACCCGGCCGAGGTCCGCATCGAGGTCGTCGAGCACGAGCACGGCGTCACCATCTGCGCCGTGTATCCCACGCCGCGGGGCCGCTCGGAGAACCGCTGCGACCCGGACCGGGAGTGGAGCGTCCACACGAAGAACAACGACGTGCGGGTCGCGTTCCGGGTGCGGGTACCCGAGGGCCTGAAGATCGTGGGCCGCACCATCAACGGCGAACTCGAGGCCGAAGACCTCAGGAACGACATCGCGCTCTACACGGTCAACGGCGACATCGATGTCTCGACCACGGGGTGGGCCGAGGCTCGCACGGTGAACGGTTCGATCGAGGCGGCGCTGGGCGCCGTGCCCCCGGACGGGCTCTCGTTCGAGACGGTCAACGGCGACCTGCACCTCGATCTGCCCGACGATGCCGACGCCGAGATCGACGCGCGCTGGCTGAACGGGTCGATCGAGACCGATCTCGAGATGGCGCTGGAGGGGCGCGTGTCGCGCCGGCGGATCCACGGCCGGCTCGGCGAGGGCGGGCCGCTGCTGCGACTGAAGACGGTGAACGGATCCATCCACATCCGCTGAGCCCCGAGTGGGGCTTCGGAGAGCGGAGTCGAAGAACAGGAGGAGCATCGATGACGTCGGGAACGAGGACGAGGGGGGCGGCCGTCATCGCCGTCGCCGCGCTGGGGCTGGCCTGCGCGCCGCCCGCGGCGGGCCAGGAGTCGTACGAGATCTCGGGTGACGTGGTCGCCGTGTACAACCTGGCGGGCACCGCCCACGTGGTGCGCGGCTCCGGATCGGCCGTGGTCGTACGCGTACGGCGGGGGGGCGGCGACGCGGAGCGGCTCCGCGTCGAGACGGGTGAGATTCGCGGCCGGCAGACGCTGCGCGTGATCTATCCGGATGACCGGGTCGTCTACGAGGAGATGGGCCGGCGCAGCCGCACGACCCTGCGTGTTCGCGACGACGGCACGTTCGGCGACGGACGTCGCGGGGGCGGTGAGCGGGTCGAGATCCGGGGCAGCGGTCGCGGACTCGAAGCCTGGGCCGACCTGGAGATCGAGGTGCCCGACGGCGTGGAGTTCTCGCTCTACGTGGGGCGTGGCGATCTCTCGGCCGAGGACGTGTCCGCCGACCTTCGCCTCGACGTCGGCGGAGGCCAGGTGCAGGCCTCGGGGATCGAGGGGCGCCTGGTCGTCGACACGGGGTCCGGGTCGGTCCAGGTGCGCGACGTGACGGGCGACCTGTTGATCGACACCGGGTCGGGCAGCGTCGACGTGGCCGGCGTGCGCGCGGGTCAGATCGACATCGACACCGGATCGGGAGGCGTCGAAGGCCGTGACCTCATCGGCGACCGGCTGCGGGTCGACACGGGCTCGGGCGGGGTCGAACTCGCGGCGGTGCGGGCCCCCGAGGTCTTCGTCGACACGGGAAGCGGATCGGTGGACGTGGAGCTGCTCGCGGACGTCGAGGAACTCGTGATCGACACCGGATCCGGGTCGGTGACGGTCACCGTTCCCGAAGACCTCGGCGCCGAGGTCGAGATCGAGACCGGCAGCGGCGGCATCGACCTCGACTTCCCGGTGCAGGTGCGGCGCGCCTCGCGCAGCCACGTGGTCGGGCGGATCGGCGACGGAGAGGGCTCGATCGTCATCGACACGGGATCGGGCCGGGTGCGTCTGATTCAGGGCTGAGCCGGGCCGTTCTCGGGCCCCTACAGGGAGGCCCGTCCCCCGACGGGGGA
>RFGQ01000014.1 GCA_003695865.1 Gemmatimonadota bacterium
CAACCGGCCCGGACCCCGCGCCCACCGCCTACCGGCGGTCGGGGCGGTCTTGGGGTTCCGGTGTAGGAGCATGCACGTGGTCGGTTCGAGGTTCGATCCGGACGCCCTCCCGGACGCCCCGCGGGGCCCCGCGCACCCCGGCTGCGTTGCGTCCGGTCGCGCCGCCGTCGAAGATGGCGCCAAGGTATCGGGACACGGCCCGGCGGGACAGGTTCCCGGTGGACTCCACAGGCAGGAATCATGCACGCATCTCAGCGACGACGCTCGCGCACGGTTCGGCCGGGCGACTCGGCCCTTCGCGGCGCCCTCGCACTGCTCGTGGCCGCCGCGGTCGCCGGTTGTTTCCGCGCCCGGGACGACGCGGCCGACGCGCGCGTCGCCGAGGCCGCGACGACTCCTGCCGCGCGGGAGGTCCGGCCGGGCATCGAGGTGCTGCTCAGCGACTCCGTCCACCTGGTGGCCGGCCGCCGCGTGGGTCTGGTGACGAACCATACCGGGGTCGACCGCCTCGGCCGCTCCGACATCGACCTGCTGCACGAGCATCCCGACGTGGAGCTCGTCGCCGTCTTCGCACCGGAACACGGGCTGCGGGGCGACGCCGACCCGGGCGAAGCGGTCGAGGACGGGCGCGATGCCCGCACCGGCGTGCCCGTCTTCTCGCTCTACGGCCGCGTGCGCAAGCCCACGCCCGAGATGCTCGACGGAGTCGACGTGCTGCTCATCGACTACCAGGAGGTGGGGGCACGTTACTGGACCTACGCGTCCACGATGACCCTGGCCATGGAGGCGGCGGGCGAGCGTGGGATCCCCGCGGTGGTGCTCGACCGGCCCAACCCGATCGGCGGCGCGGTGCAGGGCAATGTGCTCGATCCCACCTTCGCCACGTTCGTCGGCCGCTTCCCCGTGGCCATGCGACACGGCATGACGCCCGGCGAACTCGCGCGCTACTACGCCGGCGAGTTCGGCATCGCGGTCGAGTTGCACGTGGTGCCGATCGACGGCTGGCGCCACGACCTGCCCTTCGAAGACACCGGCCTGCCCTGGCTGGCCCCGTCGCCCAACATGCCCGACCGCGTCAGCGCGCTCCACTATCCGGGAACCTGCCTGTTCGAGGGCACGAACCTGTCGGTCGCGCGCGGCACGGATCGCCCCTTCCAGCAGATCGGCGCGCCCTGGTTGGACGGCCAGGCGCTGGCCCGGGCGATGCGCGCCTACGACCTGCCGGGAGTGCGCTTCGAACCGGTACGTTTCACGCCCCACGGGCCCGGGGACGGAAAGTCCGACGGCGTGGAGGTCGAGGGCGTGCGGTTGATCGCCACCGGGCCCGACTACGACCCGACGCGCACGGCGGTGGCGCTGCTCGTCGAGGCCCGGCGGCAGGCCGGCGATCGCTGGCGATGGCTGCAGGCGCACTTCGACCGGCTCGCCGGCACAGACCGGCTGCGTCTGGGCATCGAAGCCGGGCTCCCTCCCGAAGCGTTGACCGCCGACTGGGACGCCCAGCTCGACGCCTTCCGCCGCGCCCGGGCCCGCTACCTGCTCTACCCCTGACGGGCGAGGCCGCCGGGTGCGGCCCCGGGAGTCGGGGTCGGGGGGGCGCGCCGCCGCGCGAGGCCGGGCCCTACGGGTCGGCCGTCAGGCCAGCGTTCCCGCGATGAACGCCTCCCGCAGCCGGCGCGCCACGGGGCCCACCACGCCCTTCCCCACCGGCGCCTCGTCGAGGCGCACGATCGGGTAGACCTCCGTCGTCGTCCCGGTGAAGAAGATCTCGTCGGCGCGGCGCATCTCGTCGAGCGGAATGGGGCGCTCCTCCACCCCGATGCCCGCCTCCCGCGCCAGCTCGAGCACGTATTCGCGGCTGATCCCGTGCAGGATCTGGTGACTGGCGGGATGGGTGCACACCACACCGTCGAAGACGCCGAAGACGTTTGCGTGCGCACCCTCGATGGCGATGCCGTCGCGCACCAGCAAGGCCACGTCGGCACCCGCCTCGACCGCCGCCTGCTGCGCGAGCACGTTGGGCAGCAGCGCGATGCTCTTGATGTCGACCCGCCCCCAGCGCTGGTCGGGCACCGTCCGCGCGCTGAAGCCCCTGCCCCATCGCTCGTCGTCGGGCCGCTGGAACGCCTTGGCGAACGCGTAGACGGTGGGCTCCACCGGGCCCGCCGGGAACTGGTGCGTGCGGGGCGCGACCCCGCGGGTGATCTGCAGGTAGACGATCGCCATCTCGGCATCGGCGAGCCCGTTCTCGGCCAGCAGCCGCTCGTGCATGGCGGGCAGGTCGTCGACCGCCCGCTCGATGCGCAGCGCCGCCAGGCCGCGACGCAGCCGGGCCAGGTGGCGCTCCAGCCGGAAGAGCCGGCCGCGGTAGGCCGGGGTGACCTCGTACACGCCGTCCGCGAGCAGGAAGCCGCGGTCGTTCACGCTCACTTTCGCCTCGTCGGCCGGCAGGTAGTTGCCGTTGAGGAAGACGGTTGCCATCGTCGCGATCCGTTGCAGGTGACTCGGCGGCCGCGTGCGGACTCGCCCGCGGACGGCCGTGGGACGGCGGGGCCGGCCCGAATCTAGCGGAGGTCGGTGTCCGCGCCAGCAGAATGCAATAAAACGTTGCTCGCAGCCCCGGTCTGTGCTTTCTTGAAGGAGTGGGCGCCACATGTTTCCGGCGTCCACTCCCCAGGTTCGTCCCCCCCGACTACGACGTTCCCATACAGGACCCACACAGGAGTACCCTCATGCGTCGACTTCTCGTCCCCGCCGCCATCCTCGCGCTTCTCGCAGCGCCCGCCGGCGTCATGGCCCAGGGCTTTGCCCTGGGTGGCCAGGCCGGCACCATGGGCATCGGCGGCAGCGCCATCATCGGCCTCACGAGCAAACTCAACGTCCGCGGCGAGATCAACACGTTCCTGATCGAGCCCGAGGTGGAGTTCTCGGACGTCCCGTTCAAGATCGAGCTCCCCACGATGGCTCGGATCCTCGTCGACTTCTATCCGGCGGGCGGATTCCACATCACGGGCGGCCTGTTCTTCGGCGGCACGGTCGAGACGAAGGGTGACTTCGAAGTCAACGAGACCATCGAGATCGGCGACATGACCTACACGGGGAGCGACGTCGGCACCCTCACGGGTCGACTCGACCTGGGCGACGCGTCTCCCTACGTGGGGATCGGGTTCGGCAACCCGGTCGGCAAGACGATCGGCCTGAACCTCGATCTGGGCGTCGCATTCACGGGTGAACCCACCGTCGACCTCGACGCCACGGGCGGGCCGATCGTGAACGACCCGACGTTCCAGGCCGAGCTCCGCAAGGAAGAGAGCAACATCCAGGACGACGCCGGCGTCCTGAAGGCCTACCCGGTCATCTCGATCATGATCTCGATCGGGTTCTGAGCGGCGCGGCGCGACGCCGCGCCGGCCGCCGGGGC
>RFGQ01000003.1 GCA_003695865.1 Gemmatimonadota bacterium
CCTTCGACCTGCTGTTCGAGCGCTTCCTCAACCCCGAGCGCGTGTCGATGCCCGACGTGGACATCGACTTCTGCTACGAGCGGCGGGGCGAGGTCATCGAGTACGTCAAACAGAAGTACGGCCAGGACGCCGTCGGGCAGATCATCACGTTCGGGACGATGAAGTCGCGTGCGGTCATCCGTGACGTGGGGCGCGCACTGGGCTTCGAGCCCGCCGAAACGGACCGCATCGCCAAGATGATCCCCAATCAGCCCGGGCAGTCGTTCACGGTCGAAGAGGCCGTGCGGGACCTGAAGGACGTGCGCGAGCTCTACCGCCAGGGCGGGCGCTACAAGCAGCTCTTCGACTACTCGATGACGCTCGAGGGGCTCAGCCGGCACAGCTCCGTGCACGCGGCGGGCGTGGTCATCGCCCCCGGTCCGCTCGACGACTACGTGCCGGTGTGCGTTCAGACCGCGAAGAACGGCGGCAACGGCGAAGAGGCGATCTACGTCACGCAGTACGACATGAACTGCCTCGAAGACGCCGGGATGCTCAAGATGGACTTTCTGGGTCTCAAGACGCTCACCGTGATCCACGACGCGGTCCAGGCGGTGAAGGCCCGTCTGGGAGCGCTCCGCCACCCGGTGAGCGGAGACGAGTACGAAAGCATCGACGACGTGCCGCTGGACGATGCCGACGTGTACGCGATGCTTGCCCGCGGCGGCAGCGCGGGCGTGTTCCAGTTCGAATCCAGCCTGGCCATCGACAAGCTGCGGGCGATGCGCTGCGACCGCTTCGACGACCTGGTCGCCACGAACGCGCTCATCCGGCCCGGACCGCTCGACTCGGGCATGACCGACGTCTACATCCGGCGCAAGCTCGGCCTAGAGCCGGTGCGCTATCCGCATCCCGCGCTGGAGCCGATCCTCGAGCCGACCTACGGCGTGATCGTCTACCAGGAACAGGTGATGCGCATCGCCAACGTGCTCGCCGGCTTCTCGCTCGGCGAAGCCGACGTGCTGCGCAAGGCGGTGGGCAAGAAGAAGGCCGACCTCATCGCCGAACAGCTCGACAAGTTCGTGCGCCAGGCGGTGGAGCGCGGCGTGGACGAGCGGGTGGCACGCGACCTGGCCGAGCAGATCGAGACGTTCGGCCGCTACGGCTTCAACAAGTCGCACTCGGCGGCGTACTCGCTCGTCTCGTATCACACCGCCTGGCTCAAGTGCCACTACCCGGCCGAGTTCATGGCCGCGCTGCTGTCGTCGGTGCTGTCGAGCACGGACGACGTGGTGAAGTACATCGCCGAGTGCCGCGACCTGCCGCGCGCGCTGCCCCGGCTCGACGAAGGCATCGAGGTGCTACCACCCGACGTGAACGAGTCGGGTTGGAAGTTCACCGCCGTAGGCGGGTCGCAGATTCGCTTCGGGCTGGGTGCGGTGCGGGGTGTGGGCGAGGGCGCGGTGCGCTCGATCATCGCCGCACGAGAGAGCGGAGGCCCCTTCACGTCGATGTTCGACTTCCTGGAGCGGGTCGACCTCAGGGCGCTCAACAAGCGGGCCGCCGAAGCGCTCATCGCCGCGGGGGCCATGGATTCGTTCGGGCACCGGGCGCAGCTTCTGGCCGGCCTCGATACGGCCTATTCCGAGATCGCGGCGCGAAAGGCCGAGGAAGAAGCCGGCCAGGCCAGCCTGTTCGGCGGCGGCGAGGCAGCGCTCGAGCGCGTCGACCCCGAGCTGCCCAACGTGCCCGAATGGCCCGAGCAGGAGCGCCTCGCCCGCGAGAAGGAAGCCCTGGGGTTCTTCGTGTCGGGCCACCCGCTCGACCGCTATCGCTGGGTGGTGCAGGCGTTCGACCGCGTGAACACGGCCAACCTCAGGGAGCGTCCAGGGGCGGCGGTCGAACTCGCGTGCGTGGTCACCAAGGTGCAGCGGCAGATCAGCCGCCGGGACAACAGCGAGTGGGGCAAGGTGACCGTCGAGGACTTCCACGGCACGGCCACCCTGCTCGCGTTCAAAGACACCTGGCAGGCGGTGCGCGACATACTCGTCGAAGACGCGATCGTGCTGGTGCGCGGCAAGGTGAGCGGACGCGAGCGCGACGAGGAGGACCCGCCGGTTTTCGTGGACGAGGTCGTGCCGCTCGACGGCATTCCCGCCAGCGGGCGACTGGCGGTACAGATCGAGCTTCCCATCGGAGCGGGATGGGATGAAGACGTGTTCGAGAAGGCCCGCGTGCTGCTCGCAGAGCACCCGGGGCCCGCGCCGGTCGAACTGTGTCTGGGCTCCGACAACGGCGTGCCGGCGCCCCGCTTCCGCTCACGGTCGCTCACGGCGTCGCCCGACGCCGACACACTCGATGCCCTGGGCGAACTGTTCGGGCGCGCGCGTGTGCGCCTGGTGAAGGCGGGCGACAACGGCGGCGAGACGCCGCCGTTCTGAAGCGCCGGCGCCCTGTATCCGCCGCGGGCGGGGGCGGCTGTCCACATCGGTCGCCTCGGTGCCACCGGTCCCCCGCGCCAGCCGCGGGTGGGGGCCGGCCCTCTAGGCCCCGACGCGGCGCGCCCGTGCTTGCCCGCACCCGCCGCGGGTGGCGGCCGACCCCTTCAGTCGCCGCCGACGATCCTCTCGGCCAGCTCTTCCAGTTCGGACTTCGTGCACCCTTCGAAGCGGCGCACACACGCCTCGTCGTATGCCTCGCACAGGCGCGCGCAGGCGGGCGCGTCCAGAGCCCGGTCCGCCATCGTGAAGAGGACGTTGTCTTCTTTCAGGATGTGGGCACGGATGAGCTCGATGTAGTCCACGGCGGCCTGGCGAAAGCGCGCCAGCGCGCCCGGGTCGCCGGACCGGACGCCGTCCAACTCCTCGGCCATGGCCCCCACGTGCCCGCGCGCGAGCGTGTGCTCGTAGAGCATCACCGCGACCGGCCCGGCCTCGCGCGAGAACCCCGCCTCGACCAGTTCGTCGAAGAGCAGGTCCTCCTCCTTGGCATGGTGGCACAGGTCGGCGAAGAGCCGGAAGAAACGCACGCACTCGGCGGCGCGCTCGGCCTGTGCTCCGGGCGCGGGCCCGCCGCCGGCCAGCAGACCCTCGAACGCCCCGACGACCCTCAGGATCGTGCGGTGCTCGTCTCGCAGAACGCCGGTGGCTTCGTCGCTCATCGCTCTCGCTCCAGCGGTGCGAAGCGGGCCGTGAAGTGGCGCAGCACGGGAGCCTGCTCCACGAAGCGCAGGCCGCGCGCGCGCTCCCGCCGGTTCCAGACCGCTTCGATCACCTCGATCAGATAGTCCACGTGACTCTGTGTGTAGACGCGCCGGGGCAGCGCGAGCCGCACCAGCTCGAGGTCGGCCGGGTGCTCTTTTCCGGTCTCGGGGTCCCGGCGGCCGAACATGACCGTGCCGACCTCGACGGCTCGGACGCCCCCTTCCAGATAGAGCTCGCCCACCAGCACCTGGCCGGGTAGCTCGAGGGGATCCAGGTGCGGATAGAATGCGGCCGCGTCGATGTAGACGGCGTGCCCTCCGGGCGGCTGCACGATCGGTACGCCGGCGGCGGCGATGCGCTCGCCGAGGTAGCGCACCGAGGCGAGGCGGTACTGGAGGTAGTCCTCGCGAAGCGCCTCCTCCAGGCCCACGGCGATCGCCTCGAGGTCGCGTCCCGCCAGCCCCCCGTACGTCGGAAAACCCTCGGTCAGAATGAGCAGATCGCGTTCCTGCCGCGCCAGCTCGCCGTCGTTCGTCGCCAGAAAGCCGCCGATGTTGGCCAGCCCGTCCTTCTTGGCCGACATGGTGCAGCCGTCCGCGTACGAGAACATCTCGCGCGCGATCTCGCCGACCGAACGCTCGTGCTGGCCCGGCTCACGCAGCTTGACCAGGTAGGCGTTCTCGGCGAAGCGGCACGCGTCGAGATAGAAGGGGATGCCGTGGCGGCGGCAGACGCCCGACACCGCGCGGATGTTGGCGAGCGAGACCGGCTGCCCACCGCCCGTGTTGTTGGTGACCGTGAGCATGACCAGGGGCACCCGCTCGGCGCCCACCTCGTCGAGCAGCGCTTCGAGCGCGTCCACGTCCATGTTTCCCTTGAAGGGATGCAGTTCCGACGGGCGGCGCGCTTCGGGGCACGGGAGGTCGACGGCGCGCGCACCCGTCGCCTCGATGTTGGCGCGCGTCGTGTCGAAGTGCGTGTTGCTGGGCACGACGTCGCCGGGGCCGCACACCGTGCTGAACAGAATCCGCTCCGCGGCGCGCCCCTGATGCGTGGGGATCACGTGCTCGAACCCGAAGATGTCGCGCACGACGCGCTCGAAGCGGAAGAACGATGGACTGCCCGCGTAGGACTCGTCGCCGCGCATCACCGCCGCCCACTGCTCGGCGCTCATGGCCGCGGTCCCCGAATCGGTGAGCAGGTCGATGAGCACGTCCTCGGCGGCCAGCAGAAAGACGTTCCATCCGGCCTCGGCGAGCAGGCGCTCGCGCTCTTCCCGCGTCGTCATGCGGATGGGCTCGACGACCTTGATGCGGAAGGGCTCGATGATCGTCTTCACGCACGGGCCCCCTCGGCGGGAAGGCGCCGGCGGGCACCGCGCAGCGCCCGGGGCAGCCAGACCAGCGCGAGCGCGAGCGCCGTGGCCCGCACGCCCACCACGAACACGCCGGGCAGCGCCCACACCTGCGCGATGCCGGGAGCGCCGAACCAGTAGTAGAGCACGAGCGCGGCTACGCCGCACAGACGGGTCATCCACAGCGCCGGGACGCGTCCGACCAGGGTGATCGCGCCCAGCAGTGCCAGCGACGCCCCGCTCCACGCGCCCACGTGGCCGTACACCGCGGCCCACGTCGACAGCGGACCGTCGCTCGTGGTGAAGTACCCGATCACGAAGCCCGGAAACGCCAGCGCGAAGATGCCGAACGGGGTGAAGACCCAGCCCGTTCCGTCCGCGCGGGCTCCGAACGTCTGGCGCACGGATTCGCGCGCCGACAGGTCGATGCAGGCAGTCTGGGTGCAGCGCACGCAGCGGCGGCAGCGCACCTGTCTCACGCGCAGGAGCGGCTCCTGCCCGTACAGCCGCTCGACGGGCAGCACCGGACAGATCGCATTGCAGAAGCCCGCCTTGGCGCTGAAGAGCGCGCCGGCGAGCAGCGCGAGGGACGCCACCGCCAGGATCGTCACGGCCAGCGCGGGACCGTTCTCGTTGAACAGAAAGCGCCGCGCGGGCACGAGCACGAACAGCAGCACGATGCCGATCGCCGACGCTCCGGTGGCCACTCGTGCGGTCAGCACCCGCCGGCCACCGCCGAGCATGTTGAGCGTGGCCAGCGGACAGACGTTGCGCCACAGCGACGGCGCCAGCAGGAAGGCGGCCGGCAGTATGGGGATGACCGCGTTCCAGAGGATGTCGAGCGTCGTGTCGGGCACCGTCGCGAGCCCGCCCACCAGCACCAGCGTGAGCAGTACACCGATCACCTGGGCGGCACCCCAGAGACCGTCCGACGGCACGGCCACCGGTCCCCGCGCGCTCATGGCGTCACCACCGCGCGGACGGCCTCGCCGGCACGCAGCACCGCGAAGGCGTCGTCGATCGCCTCCAGCGGGAAGCGGTGCGTAACCATGGATTTCACCTCCAGTCGGCCCTGACGGACCAGTTCGATGACGCGTGGATAGTCGATGGGCGGGCAGCCCAACGAGCCGACCACCGAGAGCTCGCGGAACATCACCCGTCCGGCATTGAGGCCCATGGTCTCGGGTGAGTATCCGACCAGCACCAGCCTTCCGCCGGTGCGCAGGCACGCGAGCGCCTGCTCCTGGGTCGAGGCACGGCCCACGACCTCGAACGCGACGTCGGCTCCGCCTTCGGTGAGCTCACGAACCGCCCGGTCCAGGCGCTCGACCTCGCCGGGGTTCAGGACGGCGGTGGCCCCCAACGCGCGGGCCCGCTCGAGCTTGTCGGCGGAGAGGTCGACGGCCACCACACGTCCGCCGAGCGCCACGGCCGTCTGCACCACGTTGAGCCCCACCCCACCGCATCCGATCACGACCACCCGGTCGCCGGGCTGCACGGCGCCGCGCCGCGCCACGGCGTGGTAGGGCGTGGTGAGCGCATCCGCGATGATCGCGCCCTCGACGAGCGGCACACCCTCGGGCAGCGGGAAGATGTCGCGCGCGGGCGCCACCATATACTCGGCGTACCCCCCGTCGGTGTGGTTACCCGGCATCACGCCACGCTCGCAGATGTTCTCGCGGCCCGAGCGGCACGCCGCACAGCGCCCGCACGACCACACCGCGGCCACCAGCACGTGCGCACCCTCCGCGAACCCCTCGACGCCCTCTCCCAGGCGCACGACGGTCCCCGAGACCTCGTGGCCGAGCACGAGGGGCGGTGCCTTGAACGTGGGCGTGCCGTGATCCAGGTAGTGCAGGTCGGTGTGGCAGACACCGCAGGCCGCCACCCGGATCATCACCTCGCCGGGCCCCGGCTCGGGCGTGGGCCACTCCTCCACGCGCAGCCCTTCCTCGGGACCGTGAAAGACCGCAGCCTTCAAGGGCTCCTCCTGGTGTAGAGCACGCGGAAGAGCGCGAGCGCCAGCGTGCAGCCCGCGCACTCCTCCGCGAGTTCTTCCTCGGTGAGGGGCTCGAGCCTCACCTCGAGGCCGAGCGACTCGTAGAGTTCCTTCATCTCCTGCAGGCGCGGAGGCGCACCCACGAAGCGGCGTACCCAGCCCTCCTCCGCGAGCGCGGCGTCGCGGGCCGAGGCGCGCAGCCCGGGAGCGTCGTGCGCCGACGAGGCTTCGCCCCCCGGACCGCCTTCAGGCGCCGACGGCCTCACGCTCCTCGGCCTCGAGCTTGTCGAGCCTGCGGCGCGCCAGCACGCCCGCGCCGATGGCCCCGGTGAACTGCGCCAGCGTGTCGGGGGGCACGTTGACCTCGTCGCCGAGCTGCTCCCGCATCACGCGGACCATGGTGGGGAAGCGCATGATGCCGCCCACGAGCGTGAACTGGGGCTCCATCTGCACGCGCTTCATGAGGCGCACGGAGCGCTCGATGAGAGACTCCATGGCCCCGTGCATGATGTCGGCCGGCTGCGCGCCGTTGCTCACGTGGTTGATCACCTCCGACTCGGCGAACACGGCACACACGCCCGAGATGGGCACCGGCTCCTTCGAGAACTCCACCAACGGCCCGATCTCTTCGATGGAGTAGCCGAGGTAGCGGGCCGTCTTCTCGAGGAACGCGCCGGTCCCTGCCGCGCACTTGTCGTTGAGGCGGAACGACTGCACCCGCCCCTTTCCGTCGAGGCGCATGGCCTTCATCGTCTGCCCCCCCACGTCGAGCACGGTGCGCGTGTAGGGGAAGAAGAAGCGGGTGCCCCAGGCCTGCGCCGTCAGGTCGGTGACCTGCAGATCGCGGAACGGCACCTGATGGCGGCCGTAGCCCGTGCACGCCAGATAGACCACGCGGCCCTTGTGGGTGCCCGCGGCGTCGAGCGCTTCGGCCAGCGCGCGCTCGGCCGCCTCGGCCAGGCGGAAGCCGGTCGGGACCATGCCGATTCCCGAGAGCCCCCCGTTTTCGTCGATCACGGCGGCCTTGGTGTAGGTCGATCCGACGTCGATGCCCACGGTGTAGTTCATCACGCCTCCTCGGTGGCGAGCGTGGGCCGGCGGCCCGCACGCACGCGCTCGAGCGCGAACAGGGCCGCACCCAGGGCGCCCATGAAGTGCGAGTCGTCGCTCACGTTCAGGCGGGTTTCGAGGATCTCGTTGAGCACCTCGACCATGGCCCGGTTGCGGGTCACGCCGCCGGTGAAGGTGATCTCGTCTTCGATGCCGACCCGGCGCAGGAGCGCGAAGGAGCGTGACGCGATCGAGCGGTGCACGCCGAGGAGGATGTCTTCGATGCGGCGGCCGCGGGCCAGCCACGACAGCACCTCGGACTCGGCGAACACGGTGCAGGTGGTCGAGATCGTGACCGGCCGGGTGCCCTCGAGCGCGCGGGGGCCGAGCTCGTCGAGGCCCAGCCCCAGGGCCGCCGCGGCCGACTGCAGGAAGCGGCCTGTCCCCGCGGCGCACTTGTCGTTCATGCAGAAGTCGAGCACGTCGCCGCCCGGGGCGACGCGGATCGCCTTGGTGTCCTGCCCGCCCATGTCGAGCACGGTGCGCGTGTTGGGAAACATCCTCGCGGCGCCGCGCGCGTGGCACACGATCTCGGTCACCTGGTCGTCGCCGAACTCGACCCGGTAGCGCCCGTAGCCCGTGCCGATCACGTAGCCCACGTCCTCTTCGGGCACGCGTCCGTCGGCCAACGCCTGGCGGTAGGCGTTCTCGGCGGCCACCACCACGTTGGCGCCGGTGGGGATCAGCGCGCGCCCCACGATCTCTTCGTGCTCGTCGACCACGACGGCCTTCGTCTGCGTCGACCCCACGTCGACGCCGGCAGCGTACGTCATGCTTCACCTCCCGCGGAGGGGCCCGTGGCGGCGTTGGAAGGTGTGCGAGCCTCCCGAGGTACGGCGCCGACGCCGGGCACATCGGCATCCGCCGCCGCTCCGGCGAGGCGCAGCTTGCGAGACTCGAGTCCCTCGAAGAAGGCGTCGATGCGGTTCTTGAGCTGCGCCTCCGAGACGACCCGCTTGTCCATCATGTCGGACTCGATGTAGAGGCCGAGCACGTCCCGTTCGGCCAGCACGACGCGGCGGGAGTCGGCCAGCCCGGTCGAAACGGTCCGGCAGCTCTTGACCGGGTGATAGACGACGCCGTCCACCGCGAAGCGGTCGATGGCCTCGATGAGCGCGCGGTCGTGGAAGAGCATGGCGTCGACCGCGTGGCGCACGCTGCGCAGCACGCCCTCGGCCAGGCTCTCGATGGGTCGGGCGACGTCGTATTCGAACGGCAGATTCAGGCCGCCCGACGCGAACCAGGTGTACGTCGAGGTGACGAACGTGCCGCCCCACTCCGAGAAGAGCTGATAGAAGCGGCGGAAGATCGGGTAGCAGGGCACGCCCACGAAGGCGAGACGGTGCTCCTCTTCGCGATCGACCAGCGGTCCGATGCCCCCGGCCCGCTTGTACTCCATCTCCTCGACCAGATCTTCGAAGTAGCGCGCGCCCTCTTCGGTGCCGCGTAGCGCGTTGGCCACGCCCAGGTAGATCGTTCCCTCGAGCATGGCGTCGAACACGGCCGGGCGCCCCTCGTTGAGCGCCAGCACCCGGCGCCAGGCGCGCCCCATTCGGTTCGCCCGCTCGAGCACCTCACGCAGGCGGTCGATGTCGAAGGCCACGCCCGAGACCTTCTCCAGCACGGGGATCGTCTCGCGGATCTGTGCCTCCACGTAGCCCCGATCGCGCTCGAAGTCCTCGGGAGTCTCGCGGCGAGCGTGGTCGCCGGCCCGGCTGCCGGGCACGTCGATCGCCAGCGTGGGGGCGTCGTACATCCGCTCCCAGATCTCCGCCCACTTCAGGTAGGTGTTGCAGGCGTTGGTGAGCAGGGCGACCGAGGGCGGCGGGATCGTACCCATCGGATGCTCGCCCTTACGGAGTTGCAATGCATAGTCGGCCTTCACGTAGCCGCACACGTCGGGCGAGAAGCCGTGGTCTTCCGCCTGGGACAGATAGCTGTCCGAAACGCGGCGCACCGCCGTCTGTAGCGACGTGATCTCGGGGAAGACCACGGGGAAGTCGAACGTGCGCAGCAGTTCGGCGAAGCTGCCCATGACGAACACGTAGGCGGCGCCCCGTCCTTCCTGGGCCGTCGCGGTCAGCTCGTCGAACCAGGTGCGGAACAGCGCCGCGCCGTCTCGGGCTCCCCTGCCGACCAGCGCTTCGGTGGCGGTGCCTTGGCTCATGGTGAACGCCTCCTTACTGGAACAGCAGGTTCTCGACGAACGTCTCGAGCTGGATCTGCAGGTGGTCGAACGAGGTCATCTTCTCTTCGAACTCGGTCACGAAATGGGGGATGCGCTCGCGCTCGAGCGCCTCGGCGTAGGCCACCTGCTCGTCCAGGCCGGGCTCACACATCTTGGCCGCCGCCACGATCGCCGCTTCGGCGCGCGCCTCGCGGATGCGCCGCAGAAGCTGCTCCTCTTTGGGCTTGCGCAGATCGTGCTGGACGGGGGAGTAGGACGACCGGTTGAGGTAGGCGTCGGCGAGCGCGTCCAGGGGCGGCTCCGACAGCGACACGTCCTCCAGGATCCAGCGCA
>RFGQ01000097.1 GCA_003695865.1 Gemmatimonadota bacterium
GAGTCGAATGTTGGGCTACCGACGCGCCCCACCCACGGCTGCGGGTGCGACCTCCCCCTGCACGGCCCGGTCTCCATGCTCTGCTTCGAAGTCTTCACCACCCGCTCCCTGCGGCGAGGTCGCCGCGTCCATCCCGGCACCGCGCGCACCGCGTGCGACGGACCGCTTGCGGGCGCGGGACGTGACCACGGGCCCGATCACGGCGCGCGCGGCGCAGGCCTCGTGCTGGCGGCTGTGGTCGTGGCCGGCCTCCTCGCGGTCGGCGCGGGCCCGCTGCACGCGGCACAGGGCTCCGCGGCGGCCGACACCGTGCGCCCGACCTGGTCCTGGACGCTCGACCAGCCCATCCACGTGTTCGCGCAGACACTGAACGTCACCCAGAGCGTGGCCGGCGCCGACAGCACGCGCGAGGCGGTGGAGTACGACATGCGACCCGAGGCCGACGGTGAAGGCGTGCTTCTGCGCTTTACCGACGTCGCCTTCGTTGGTGACTCGGTGCCGGGCACGCCCGAAGAGGAGCTGGCCCGCCGCATGTCGACCCTGTTCCCCGACTGGAAGATCGGTCGCGGCGGAAAGCTCGTGGGCCTGTCGGGCACCGACGGGCTGGTGAAGCGGGCCCGCGCCATCCTCGATACGCTCTTCGCGGACGTGCCCGAGACGACCCTGAGCGACTTCCTGAGACAGGCGGTGAACGAAGACCAGATGCTGCTCGACGCCCGTCGCGAGTGGGACGGGATGGTCGAGCGCTGGAACGGCCGCGACCTCGTCCTCGGGGAGTTCGTGCGTGAGCAGAGCGAGGAGGACCTGCCGCTCGTCTCGGACACACCGGTGCCCCACGAGCACGAGTTCGGGGCGATGCGCATGGTGCCCTGCGCGGCAGACGTGACGGACCGCACTCCGGCCCCGGGCCCCTCGGGAGCGGCCGACTGTGTGGAGTTCGTGTTGCGCAGCTACCCGGCGGAGCTCGAGATGCGCCGGTTCATGGAGCGTTTCCTCGAGCAGATGTTCGTCGACATGCTCGGGGGTGAGGCCCCCGTCGTGCGGGTGCCCGAGATGCGCGTGATGGTCGAGACCGTGCTGGTCGCGGATCCCGACGGGCTGCTGCCGTACCGGATGCGGCAGACGAATTCCACCAGGGGCCGCTTCGAGGTCGAGAACGAGTCGGCGCCCTTCGGGTCGGTGATCGAGGTGACCTACACCTTCGAGCGGCGGTGACCGGGCTCGCGGGACGTGCCGGAGAAGTCGAGGGCGAGCACGGGAGCACGGCCGGTCCCTCGAGGGGCGCGCCTCGTCCCGGAGGGGACGAAACCGATCGGCGGCTCGCGCGATTCGTACTATGAGCCGCGAACGGCACACCCTCAATTCGATCCGCCATCGGAGCGAGAACTGCATGAGCGTAGGACGGGCTGCGGACCGGGGCGCCCCCAACTCGGCACCCTCGGCACCCACCCTCGTCGCCGGCCTGGACCCGGCGATCGAGAGAGCCCGCGAGCGTCTGCTCGGGCTCCAGCACGAAGACGGGCACTGGCGTGACGAGATCGAAGGGGATGCGGTGCTCGAGGCGGAGTACGTCCTGTTGCTCCACTTCTTCGGGCGGGCCCACGAGCCCCGGGCCGAAAAGCTCGGCGAGTACCTGAGGCGCCAGCAGGGGCCGCACGGCGGGTGGAGCCTGTACCACGGCGGACCGCCCGACGTGAGCAGCTCGACGAAGGCGTACTTCGTGCTGAAGCTGCTCGGTGACTCGCCCGACGCGCCCCACATGGTCCGCGCGCGCGAGACGATCCGCTCGTTGGGCGGCGTCGAGGCGACGAACACCTACACGAAGATCTACCTGGCGATCTTCGGCCAATACCCGTGGGAACGTTGCCCGGCCATCCCTCCCGAGATGGTGCTCCTGCCCGACGGGTTCCACGTGAGCCTGAACGCCATGTCGTCGTGGTCGCGTGGCATCTTCGTGCCGCTGTCCGTGATCTGGGCGCTGCGTCCCCTGCGAGTCGTGCCCGACTACGCGGCGATCCCCGAGCTGTTCGTCGACGGAGGCCGGCCACGCGTCGAGGTGCCCGACGCGCCGCTCGGACGGGCGATTCAGGCGGCGATCTACGGAGTCGATCGCGGCATCAAGACGATCGAGCGGCTGGGACTCACGCCGCTGCGAAGAAAGGCCCTCGCGGCTGCGGAGCGCTGGATCCGCGAGCGCCTGGAGCAGAGCGACGGCCTGGGGGCGATCTTTCCCGCCATCGTCAACGCGGCCATGGCGCTGAGGGCGCTGGGGCTCCATCCCGAGCACCCACATGTGCGTGGCCAGCTCGAGGCGCTCGAGGGTCTCGAGATCGACCTGGGCGACGCCATGAAGATTCAGCCCTGCCATTCGCCGGTTTGGGACACCGCGAACACCCTGAGCGTGCTTCTGACGAGCGGCCTCGATCCGTCGCACGAGGCCTGTGAGCGCGCGGCGCGCTGGCTCGTGGACCACGAGGTGCGCCGGGTCGGCGACTGGCGGACCGGGAATCCCGAGGGGCCTGTCGGCGGCTGGTACTTCGAGTACGCGAACGAGTTCTATCCCGACTGCGACGACACGGCCGAGGTACTCTCGTGCCTGGCGCGGGTCCGTGTGCGGGATCGGACGTTGCGAGAACGGGTCGCGGCGGCGCGCAGACGGGGACTCGCCTGGCTGCTGTCGATGCAGAACCGCGACGGTGGCTGGGCCGCGTTCGACCGCGGCTGTGACCTCGAGGTGCTGACGCTCGTGCCCTTCGCGGACCACAACGCCATGATCGACCCCTCGTGCGAGGACATCACGGGGCGGGTGCTCACCATGCTGTCTTACGAGGGGTGGGACGTGGGCGACCCGGTGGTCCAACGAGCGGTCCGTTACCTGCACGCCACGCAGCAGCCCGACGGGTCGTGGTTCGGACGCTGGGGGTGCAACTACATCTACGGCACCTGGCTCGCGCTCAGTGGGCTCTCGGCGATCGGGGTCGACATGGCTGCCGAACGGTATCGGAGGGCCGCCGATTGGCTGGCCTCGTGCCAGAACGACGACGGCGGCTGGGGCGAGTCACTGGCTTCCTACGACGACCCGGCCCTCAAGGGCATCGGCCCCTCGACGGCCACGCAGACCGCGTGGGCGCTGCTGGGGCTCGTCGCCGCGGGGCGGGGCGAGAGCGAGGCGGTGCGCCGCGGCGTGGCCTATCTGCTCGACACGCAGCGCGACGACGGAACGTGGGACGATCCGCACTGGACGGGCACCGGCTTTCCCCGGGTGTTCTACCTGCGCTACCACATGTACGACGACTACTTCCCGCTCCTCGCACTGGCCCGGTGCCGCGACGCGCTGGGCCGCGCGGTCGAGGCCGACCGTGACGAGCGGGCGGCTTCCTGAGGAGCCCACGAGGACGACGCATGCGCTTTCCACTGCACATCACCACCGACATGCTGAAGCATCAGGCGCGTCAGGCCATGAAGGGGAACCGCCGCTACCCCTTCGTGATGATGCTCGAGCCCCTTTGGACCTGTAACCTGGCGTGCATCGGCTGCTCCCCCGAGCGGCACACGGGCAAGCTCGTGGATCGCCTGCCGGTGGACGTGTGCCTTCGGGCTGCCGACGACTGCGGGGCGCCCGCGGTGTCGATCTGCGGAGGAGAGCCCACGGTCTATCCCGAACTTCCCGAGCTCATCGAGGGCCTCATCGCGCGCAAACGCCACATCTACCTGTGCACGAACGCGCTCCTGCTCGACAAGCGCTTCTTCGGCAAGGTGCCTCCGCACCGGCGCCTGACGGTGAACGTGCACCTGGACGGAATGCGGGCGACGCACGACTACGTGGTGGACCGCGAGGGGGTGTTCGACCACGCGATCGAGATGATCAAGGAGTCGAAGCGCCGCGGCTATCACACGATCGTGAACACGACGATCTACAAGGAGACCGACATCGACGAGGTCGAGGAGCTCTGCGCCTTGCTGACCGACCTCGATATCGATGGCATCCTCCTGTCGCCGGGCTACCATTACGAGAAGGTCGAGCGCGACATCTTCCTCACACGGCAGGACATCGAGACCAAGTTCCGTCGGGTGCTCGAGTTCTCGCCCCGCTTCCGCATCGTCTCGACGCCGCTCTTCCTCGAGTTCGCGGCCGGGTACCGCGACTACCGCTGCTCGCCCTGGAGCACGGTCACGTTCACCCCGAGGGGCTGGAAGGGACCCTGCTACCTGATCGAGCGGAACTTCACGTGGGATTGGGACGAGTTCTGGAACGGGACCGACTGGGACTACTGGGAGTCGCGTCAGGACGAGCGGTGCGCCAACTGCAAGATGCACTCGGGATTCGAGGCGTCGGTGGTGATGGACCTGAAGAAGAGCCCTCGCGACATGGTGCGGCTGGCGGCATGGAACCTGACGTGACGCCGGACTACGGGGTAATGCCCTGCGCAGGCGTGGCCGGCGCGCGCGGCCGAACGCCGACGACGGAGCGGGCCGGTGAGTGAGCGCTCAGCCGAACGGGTCGACCTGGTCGTGGTGGCGCCCCTGCGCGAAGAGGCGGGCGCGCTGCTCGGGCGGCTGCGTGGGGCCCGGTGCTTCGACGGGGACGACGGGCTGCTCGTGTTGCGTGTGGGCCGCCTGGGGCCGGTGGACGTGGCGCTCGCGGTCACCGGGGACGGCCGCGGCCGGGCGCGGCGCGGCGC
>RFGQ01000098.1 GCA_003695865.1 Gemmatimonadota bacterium
GGGCCGCCCGCGGCCGAAGTGGCCGGCGGGTGTTTTTCGTCCCACCCGAGCGACGGACCGACCTCGGTGAAGTACACCCCCCGCGGGATCTTCCTGTTCTGGGCGCCGCTCGCCTCCACGTGGCTGATGATGGCCCTCGAGGGGCCGTTCCTCGCCGCGGTCATCGCCCGTCTGCTCGACGCCAAGTTCAACCTGGCGGCCTACGGCGTGGCGACCGCGTTCGCGATGCTGGTCGAGGCGCCCATCATCATGCTGATGAGCGCCTCCACGGCGTTGGTCGAAGACGCCCGATCCTACGCGCGGCTGCGCAACTTCGCCTACGCGCTGAACGCGTTCGCCACCGGGCTGCTGGTTCTGGTGCTGGTGCCGCCGGTCTTCGACGTGATCATGGAGCGCCTGATCGGCCTTCCCCACGACATCGCGCGCCTGACCTACGGGGCCCTGTGGTTCTTCCTGCCCTGGCCGGGGGCCATCGGATACCGGCGCTTCCTGCACGGACTGCTGATCCGCGCCGGACGGACCCGCCAGGTGGCGGTCGGCACCGTGATGCGGCTGCTTGCGATGTCGGGCTGCGCGCTCGCGCTGGCCGTCGCGACCGATCTTCCCGGCGCGTGGGTGGGGGCCGCAGCGCTCTCGACGGGCGTGGTGGTCGAGGCGCTCGCCACGCGCTGGATGGCAGCGCCGCGCGTGCGCGAGCTGTTGTGCACGCCCGCGTCGAGCGGGGCCGACGACGCCATGGGCTACACCGACATCGCCCGCTTCTACTACCCGCTCGCGCTCACTTCGCTGCTGGGGCTCACCGTGCAGCCGACCCTCACGTTCTTCATGGGACGGGCCGCGCTGCCCATCGAGTCGCTGGCCGTGTTTCCCGTCGTGGGCGGTCTGTCGTTCCTGTTCCGCGCGTTCGCGCTCAGCTACCAGGACGCCGCGATCGCGCTGCTCGGCCGGAACAACGAACACGCCGCGCCGGTGTTCCGCTTCGCGTGGGGTCTGGCGCTGGCGACCACGGGTGCGCTGGCGCTGGTGACCTTCACCCCGGCTGTGCACGTCTGGTTCGGCACGATCAGCGGCCTGAGCCCCGACCTGGCGGCGCTGGCCGTCACGCCGGCGCGGGTGCTGGTGCCGCTGCCCGCACTCTCCGTGCTGCTCTCGGTACTGCGGGCCGTGATGGTTCAGGCGCGGCGGACC
>RFGQ01000099.1 GCA_003695865.1 Gemmatimonadota bacterium
CCCATGCGTTACGACCCCTTCGTCATGGAACGGTGGCAGTCCACCTACGAGCACCGCGTGCGCTTCAACCTGTCGGAGAGCGGCGTGCATCCGCTCTCGGTGGACGAGCTGCTCGCGCTGGCGGGCGCCGACGCCGACGCGCTGCTTCGCACCCGACTGGGCTACGGACAGTCGAACGGCTCCGATGCGCTGCGCGAGCGCATCGCAGCCCTCACGCCGGGCGCCCGCGAGGCCAACGTGCTCGTCACCATCGGGGGCGCCGAGGCCAACTTCGCCGCCCTCTGGCACCTGCTCGAGCCGGGCGCCCCGGTGGCCGCGCTGCTGCCCAACTACATGCAGGTGCCCGGCCTGGCCGCCTCGCTGGGCGCGCCGGTGCACGGCGTACCGCTCGTGGAGGACGCCGGCTGGCAGCCCGACCTCGACGCGCTCGACGACGCGCTTGCCCGTGGCGCCCGCTTCGTGCTGGTCACCAACCCGAACAACCCCACCGGCGCCGTGCTCACGCCCGAGAGCATGGACGGGATCGTGGCCGCCGCGGAACGGCACGGGGCGTGGATCCTGGCCGACGAGGTCTACCGCGGCGCCGAGCTCGACGGCGAGGAGACGCCCAGCTTCTGGGGGCGGAGCGAGCGCGTGCTCGTCACCAACTCGCTCTCCAAGGCGTACGGGCTACCGGGCCTGCGGCTCGGGTGGGTTCTGGGGCCCGAAGGCCTGATGGAAGACCTGTGGGGGCGCACCGACTACACCACGATCGCGCCGGCCTCGCTCTCCGACGCGCTGGCCTGCCTGGCGCTCGAGCCCGCGACCCGCGCCCGCATCCTGGAGCGCACGCGGGGCATTCTGCGCGAGAACCTGCAGGTGCTCGCCGGGTGGATCGCGCGCCAGGGGGGGCTGTTCAGCTACCGGCCGCCCGACGCCGGCGCCATCTGCTACGTGCGCTACGACGCACCCGTGAACTCCTCGGAGTTGGCCGAGCGGCTGCGGGTCGAGAAGAGCCTGCTCGTCGTGCCCGGAGACCACTTCGGCATGGACGGCTACCTGCGTCTGGGCTACGGTCCGCCGCGGGCCGAGCTGGAAGAGGCGTTGGGACGGCTCGAAGAGACGTTCACCGAGGTGCTCAGTAGTCCCTGAGCCAGCGCTCGAGACGCTCCAGCGCCTCGAGAAAGCGCCGGGCCGCCTCGCGTTCGTCGCCCTCGGGCAGGGCCTCGACCAGGCCACGCGCCCGCTCGAGGTCTCCGCCGATCGAGTCGGGCGTGGCCGCCACCCAGATGCGGCGCAGCTCGTCCATGGCCCCCGGCCTCCCGGTCTCTTCGCTCACGCTACGGCGTCGTCCTTCTTCCTCGCCCGGCGCACGCGCCCGGCTGCTTGCCGCGCCGGGTGCCGCCGGATAACGTCCGGACCCGGAGCGCGGGGCGTCGTCATCCGGCGCGGCACGCCTCGCCGCCGCACGCGCCGTGGGCCGCGACCTGGAGGCGGGATGACACGCCACACTTTTCGATTCTCGACGCAGCGCGCGCTCCGCTTGAGCGTCGCGGCGCTGCTCGTGTGGGCCATCGCATGGGCCGCCCCGGCGAGCGCCCAGAACACCTCGCCCCACTTCGACCTGCTCATCCGCGGCGGCCACGTCGTCGACGGCACCGGCAACCCCTGGTACCGGGCCGACGTGGGCGTGCGTGACGGCCGGATCGTGGCCGTCGGCCTGCTGGACGGCGCCACCGCCGAGCGCGTCGTCGACGCCACAGGGCGCATCGTGGCGCCCGGCTTCATCGACATCCACTCGCACGCGGACGACAACGTGGGGCCGAGGCGCCCCACGATCCGGGCCGACGTGCTGCAGCGCAAGGCCGCACCCAACCTGGTGAGCCAGGGAATCACGACCGTGGTCGTGAACCAGGACGGGCGCTCGCCCTGGCCCATCGCCGAGCAGCGCGCCACGCTCGAGCGCCAGGGCGTGGGCCCCAACGTCATGCTCATGATCGGGCACGGCGAGGTGCGCCGGCAGGTGATGGGCGACGACTTCCGCCGGCCCGCCACCGCCGACGAGGTCGCGCGCATGCGCGCGCTCGTGCGCCAGGGCATGGAAGAGGGCGCGGCCGGCCTGTCGGCGGGCCTCGAGTACGTGCCGGG
>RFGQ01000100.1 GCA_003695865.1 Gemmatimonadota bacterium
GCGAGCGCGTGCCCAGCACGATCTCGCTCGAGCGGCTGCGCGAGCTGGGTATCTGACCGGGCCGCCCGGCACGGCCGGGCCGCTTCGCGCACCACGGGTCGACGAGACGGGGGCGGCGAGACCTTTCGGTCCCGCCGCCCCCGTTCGTTCCTTCCGACCCGTTGCGGTCCCCGGGCGACGCTCGCGTGCGCCGGCGGGGGCCCCGCTCGACCCGTTACGACTCGAAGTGGACCCGGTTCTTCTCGATGTAACTCGTCCACTCGGGCGGCACGTCGGTGTCCGGGAAGATCGCCTGAACCGGACACTCCGGCTCGCACGCCCCGCAGTCGATGCACTCGTCGGGGTGGATGTAGTACTGATCGTCCCCCTCGTAGATGCAGTCGACCGGGCACACCTCGACGCAGCTCGCGTCCTTCGTGCCGATGCAGGGTTCGGTGATGATGTATGTCATGGACGCTCCCTGAGGATCCGGTGTCCGGTTGCAACGCCCTGGATTAAGGGTCGAAAGCGCACGCCCGTCAAGACCCGCCGGCAGCCTCCAGACGCCCGAGCAGCCAGGCGTAGCGGCGGGCGAAGACACCGCCCTCGCGTCTGGCCACCGGGGCGTAGCCGCGCCGCACCTCTTCGGCCATATCCCGGGCCACGTCGGGACTCGCCCAGAGCCGGATATGGCGAAGCTGATCGAGCCGCTCGGCCAGAGCCACCGACCGCACCACCGTCTCGGCCGTCACGAGGCGCTCCACCAGCGCTTCGTCGCCCGGGCGCGGCACGGCCGCACGCATCTCCACAGCCCGTTCCGACCCCAACCGCGCAAGCGTCGCGTCGTCGACTTCGAGGTCGGGCAGGGCCGTGTCGAGCGCGAGTGCTGCGGCGAGTGCGTCGGGATCGCGCACCCCGCCGTCGGTGAGGGCGACGATCAGAGTCCGGCCCGGATGCAGGAACGCCGGATGGTGATCGTCGCCCTCGAAGCGCTTCCTACGGGGCGCCATGACGGCTTCGTGGAGCGCCCGAAAGCCGTCGCCCGCGGGCGCGCGCACCCCGTGCGCCTCGGTCTCGAGGCTCACGCGCCGCACCATCTGAACGCCCCGGTCGGGCTCGCCCGGGCCGAACGCTTCGAAGCTCACGATCGGGGCCCCAGGGCGCGGTCCAGGTGACGCAGCGTCACGGTCATGGCCTCGTCGAGGGCAGGTGGTACGCCGTCGAACGGGTGTCGCGCTTCGAACGTGTGTCCCGCCCCCTCGATCAGGTGCAGGCGCGCGTCCGACGCCTGCCGCGCCAGGATGCGCGCGTCCTCCTCGGGCACGGTCGCGTCGTCCCTTCCGTGAACGATCAGCCACGGAACCCGCACCCGCGCGGCGGCAGACGCGATGTCGAGGCGCTCGCGGTGAGCCTCGAAGTCGTCGAGCAGGCCCACATCGAGAGGCATCTGCTGGCCGGTGCGGGTGTTCAGGATCCACACCCGGCCGTCTCGCCGCCACGCCTCACGGGTCTCGTCGCTCCAGCGGTCGAAACGAGCCACGGCCGCCCAGGTGACCAACGCGTCAACGTCGTCCCTGCGCGCCGCCGCGAGAACCGCGCCGCCCCCACCGCGCGAGTGCCCCAGCAGCGCCACCCGCTGCGGCCGCGGCTGCAGCAGCGTGCCGTCCCGCACGGCGTCGAGCAGCACGTCCAGCTCGGCCTGTTCGCGCGTGAACGTATTGCGCGCGAAGCGCTCGAGTTCGCTGAACGCCTGAGGGTCGTCCTCGCCCACACCGCAGCGCGAGAAGTTGAACGAGACCGCCGCGTAGCCCTCCGCGGCGAGACGCTCGCAGGTCCAGGGGAAGAAGCCCCAGTCCTTGAAGCCCTTGAACCCGTGCACCACGACCACCGCCTCGCGGGGTGGGGGGCCTTCGGGCAGCCGCACGTCGCCCCGAAGGCACTCGCCGGCCTCCGCATCGGGCACTGCGAGGGTGAAACGCCGGTGGATCACTTGCGCCAGAGCACGTCGCCCGCCCCCGCGCGCGCGTTGGCCAGCCTGGCCAGGGCGAACAACAGATCGGAGAGCCGGTTCAGGTAGGGGAGCACGCCGCCCTCGATCGCTTCGGCCCGTGCGAGCGTGACCACGCGCCGCTCCGCGCGGCGACATACGGTCCGGGCGTGGTGCAGGGCCGCGGCGGCTCGCGTGCCGCCCGGCAGGATGAACGCCCGCACCGGTCCCGCCTCATCGTCCGCGCGGTCGATCCACTGCTCCATCGCGCTCACGCGGTCCGACGGCACGGCCGGAGTCTCGGGGCGGCGGCGGCCCTGGCGAGCCTCGGGCGTGGCCAGGCTGGCGCCCAACGTGAACAGGTCGTGCTGCACGTCGCGCAGCAGGTCCGCCCAGTCCGCCTCGGGGTCGGCGGCGACCGCCACGCCGAGCACCGCGTTCAGTTCGTCGACCGTGCCGTAGGCCTCGACCCGGGCCGTGTCCTTGGGTACGCGCCCTCCCCCGAAGAGCGCGGTATCTCCGTCGTCGCCGGTGCGTGTATAGATCTTCATGCGGGCCCTCCGCCCGAGCGTCCCGTCAGCGGAGCCGCGTCAGAC
>RFGQ01000101.1 GCA_003695865.1 Gemmatimonadota bacterium
CCCCCCGGCTCGACCCACACGAGCGAGCGGGGGAGCTGCACGTAACCGGAGTCGGCGGGCCAGGGCGCGGCCGCTCCGGCCCGATCGGCCGGTTCGGTCGCCGGTGCGGCCTCGGTCGACGCGGCGCGAGCCTCGACACCGGCGTCCGGCGCGTCCGCTTCGGGCGCTTCCACGGCCCTGGCGCTCCCACCGGCCTCGCCCGCGCCCGCCGCCCCCACGCCCGTCAGGGCACGAACGAGCGGCTCCTCCAGCAGCTCCACGCGCCGGGCGCCGAACCACAGGTGGTAGGCGTGGAACAGGAGCACGGCCAGGTGGGGCGCCTCGTCGGCCGCCGCGTCGGGGGGGCGCAGTTCGCGCAGCAGGCGCCCGACCTGGCCCACCAGCTGGAACGCCTGCGGGTCGTCCTCGGCGCCGGGCAGGGCGCTCGTGCGGACTTCGTCGCGTACGGCCCCGAAGCGCTCGCGCACGAAAGCCGCGCCGGGCAGCGCCAGCTCGAAGGGCGTGAAGCGCGCGTAGGCGTCGTGAAAGCGGCTCAAGGGGACGGCTGCACCTCGTGGTCGCCGGGGAGCTCGTCTTCGCCCTCGCCGGCGTGCTCGGCGATGCGGCGCGCGAGCCAGGGATTGAGCAGCCACAGGGCCACGAGCACGACCCCCCACTGGATGACCACGGTGCCGACGTTGTAGCTGGAGAACAGCGTCCAGGTGTCGCGGAACGACGCGCCGCGCGCCTGATAGAACCACCAACCCATCAGCACCACCGACTCGACCACCACGAGCCGCATCGCCCAATCCCACCACGCCCCGATGCGCAGGTCCGAGTCGCCGGTGTTGATGTAGCGCTCACGCCAGCGCGTGACGCCGAAGCGCAGCACCGCGAAGGCGAAGAAGAATCCCGAAAGCATCAGCCCCACGCCCCACACCCAGTCCTGGTTGGCCAGGAAGGGGCTGGAGCCGGGGTTGGCGGTCCAGTTGTAGGCGCTCGGGAGTCCGAACAGCAGCCCGGCGGTGCCCACGGCGGCGATCGCGCGACCCCGCGTGAGGCCCAGATCCATGAGCACCCGCGCGGCGAGCTCGATCATGGCCACGAGCGAGGTCCAGGCCGCGAACACGAGCGCCAGGAAGAAGAGCGCCATGAAGAAGCGGCCACCGGGGATGGCCGCGAAGAGCTGCGGCACCCAGATGAAGGTGAGCCCCTCGTTGCCCGCGCCCACGATCTGGTCGGCCGCCTCGGGCATCACCGAGAACACGGTGCACAGCACCATGATGCCGGCGAGCAGCGACATGGAGTTGTTGCCGAAGCCGATCACGAACGCGTTGAGCGCGGTGTCTTCGCGGGCCCGCATGTACACCGCGTAGGTGAGCACGAGGCCCCACCCCGCACCGGTGTCCCACGCGTTCTGCGTGAGCGCCTCGAGCCAGACCCGCGCGTCGCCGAGCTGCGAGAGGTCGGGCGTGAACAGGAAGGCCAGCCCGTCCACGGCACCGGGCAGCGTCACAGCCCGGACGGCGAGCACCACGACCAACACGATCAGGCTGGGGATGAGAATGCGCGCAGCGCGCTCGATGCCTCGCACGCCCTTCGACACCACGAACACGCCGAGCGCCATGGCGACCGCGTGGGTGAGCACGGCCTGGCCGGTGCCGGCATACCCTTCCCAGAACGCCGCGGGCTCCGCGGTGGGAATCTCGCCGAGTACTGCGGCGATAAAGAAGCGGAGGGTCCAACCCATCACCACCGAGTAGTAGAACATGATCGCGGTGGCGACGAAGGCGACCCAGGCGCCCATCCAGGCGAAGCGCGGCCCGATGGTGCGCAGGAAGGCCCCCACCGGCCCCAGCCGGGTACCCTTGCCCATCCCGAATTCGAGGATGAGCAGCGGTACCGACCAGAGAAGCAGGAAGACCGCCCACGCCACCAGGAACGACCCCCCTCCGTTCGAGGCGGCGATGCGCGGGAAGCGCCAGATGTTGCCGGTGCCCACCGCCATGCCGAGCATGGCGAGCAGCATTCCCCAGCGCGAGCTGAAGACCTCCGATCGGTTCGACACGCTTCCGGTCTCCTTGGTCGTCGTCCTACGTGGCGCGAGGGCAGGGAGCGGCGCCGGGGGCGTCCGGCGGCCGACGCACGGCGCGCCGCCCCCGACGCCGGGTGTGCCTCAGCGGCCCCCGCCGCCCTCCGTCACGGCCGCGTCTGCCGCCGCATCGCGGCCCGCGCCCAGGTCGTTCCAGTTCAGGATCGCGTTCCAGACCAGCGCATGGTCGCCGTGGTTCTGATGGCGGTGAAGCGCGTCGAATCCGTAGATCACGACCCACCCCTCACCGACCTGCTCGGCGTAGACGGCCGGCTGTCCGCCGAGCCGCCCGGCGTTGCGCGCCACTCCCGAGAGCAGAAGATCGCCGCCGCGTGCGTAACGCACCGCCACGCCTTCGGCGCGGTCCTCGGGCACGTTCAGGTAGGGGCCCCACTGATGGTAGAGCGGCAGCGTCTCGCCGTACCCGTACGTCAGCGGGTTCGTCGCGTCGACCACGGTCCCACCCAGGATCGAGCCCGGAATGAACATCGAGCCCACGTCACCCAGGCTCACGTCCCGGAGGAAGCCGAACTCCACGGGGATCGTCGCCGCCGAGCCGATGGCGATCAGCGTACCGCCGTCCTGCACGAAGCGGTGGAGCGCCATGAGGCCCTCGAACCCCATGCCGCCCGTGATGTCGTCCGACGCGTCGGGCGTGCCGTGCGACGGGAACTCGGCGGTGCGCGTATAGGCGATGGGCCCGTGCTCGGGGCTCACCCCCTGGAAGATGCCCTTGGCGCTCGCCCGCGAGCCCTGGTGCGGGAAGAGGATCACGTCGAAGCGCTCGCGCAGGTCGCCGAGCTTGCCGATGCGGTCCTCGCCCACGTAGGTGTAGGGGAGCCCCGCCTGGTCGAGCGTATAGCGCGCCCAGCCTTCGTCCTGCGTACGGCTCCAGGTGTGGAGCAGCGCCACGCGGGGCATATCCAGTTCGTGGGTCGGAACCCCTTCCAGTGACGAGTCGCGCATGCGAACCACGTCGAAGCCCCGCTCCGCCAGCGCGCGTGCGGCGGCCTCGGCGCCGTCGCCGTCCAGCACCCAGGTGCCGGCCGGCAGCGTGCGTTCGTCGTGCACGTGGATCTCGGTCTCGGCGACCCGTACCGGCCGCTCACCCAGGGCCAGCCGCGCGGCCAGGATGTGCGCCGAAGCGTTGGGGAGCACGGCCCAGGGACCCGAGCGTCCCTCCAACTCCACCCGACCCGCGATCCGCACGGGCGCCACGACCGGCGCCATGGCGAGCGACTGCACTCCGGCCTCGTCCACGGCGTGCGCGGTGACGTTGAACATGAGCGGATAGGTCCAGGCGACGTCGTCGTAGGGCGAGGGCGCGTTCTCGGGGAACTCCTGCCGCTCCATGAGCGTCTGCACGAAGTTGCGGTAGGGCTGATCCATGCGGATCAGGTAGTCGCCCTCGTGCACCTCGACGTCGCCGAAGCTGCCATCCTCCGCGGCGCGGTGCACTTCGATGCCCTGGCGCAGCAGCAGCTCGAGCATCGCGGCCGCGTCGGCCCGCCGCGGCTGGTCGGCGGGCACGACCCAGGCGTAGGGGGCTTCGGTGCGGCCCCGCCGTAGCGAGTTGTTCGCCTTGCGCCAGTAGTTGCGCAGCACCTTCTCACGGTTCTCCGCCACGAGTTGCAGTGCGGTGAGGGCGCCGGTCTCCATGTAGTTCGTGTTGTTGCGCAGCGACCAGAGCGTCTTCTCGCGCGGCGGGTTGGGTCGGTACCACTCCACGCTGGTCGAGCGCGATCCCAGCTCCCGCTCGACCGTGTTGGGGATCGAGTTGCCGAAGGTCTCGTAGAAGCGGCCCACCGCGTTGCGCGTGTTGGTGAGCCAGAGCAGATAGCCGGGGTACCAACCCGTGTAGAAGTTGTGGGTCCAGACGCCGGGGAGGCCGTAGCTGGTGAGCTGCGCCACCTCGAAGTTCGACATCCACTGCCACTCGCTGATCGTGATGGGATCGACGGTGGGGTTGTAGGGGCCGGTGCCGGTCGACACGTACAGGTAGGGCACCGATTCGTGCAGGTCGTGCCCCACCGGGTACTTCCACTCGAGGAACAGCCCGGCCAGGACCTGCGTGAGGCGCGCCGAGAGCTGCAGACCGTCGCGGTTGTTGTCGTGGAAGATGTAGCGGCCCCAGTAGGGCGGACCCGGCACGCGGTCGTCGAGATCGTAGACATCGGCGTTGTAGCGGCGGTGCCAGTCGACCACCTTGTCGCGCCCATCGGGTTCGGCCACGGGGACGATGAACACCACCACCTCGTCACGGATGCGCCGGATGACCGGGTCGTCGGAGACGGCGAGCCGGTAGGCGAGCTCCATCACCATCTCGGGTGGACCGGTCTCGGGGCTGTGCAGCCCCGCGTAGAACGTGTAGATCGCCGGCATCTCCGCGATGATGCGCTCGGCCTCCTCCGGCGAAGTCGTGCGCGGGTCCGCCAGGTGGTTCATGGCCTCGCGCACCTCTCCCAGCCGGGCCAGGTTGGCCTCGCTCCCCACCTGCACCAGGGCGAGCGTGCGCCCCTCTTCGGTCTCGCCCAGTCGCTGGAAGCGGACCCTCGGCGAGGAGGCCGCGAGCGCCTCCATGTAGCCGTAGATCTCCTCCACGTGGTGCAGCACGCCCGGCTTGCCGATCGGATGCCCGAAGTGGTCGGTGGGCGACACGACCGAGGGATCGAGCGGCAGATGATCGACGAGCGGCGTCGTGTACTCGGGCGCCGTGGTCCACGAGAGGATCATGCGCGTGGACGCCGTATCGACCGCCTGGCCCCAGGGCGTGACGGCCGGCACGCCGCGCTCGGCCCACCAGTCGAACTCCTGGGGCACGGCGGGTGCGGTCTGAACGGCGGCCGCCGGAGCGACGGCCAGCACGCACGTGACGGCGGCGATTGCCGCGCGCCTCACCACGGCGGCCAGGGACAGCGGAACGTACGACGGGCGGACGCGGGCGTGGGCGATCATGAGGACCTCCGTGGGGTGTCGCGGCCGGCCCCGACGGGCCCAGGCCTCTGCACCGGCCGCGCGGCGCCGGCCGGAGGGGGGCAAGCTTCTAGTCGCCCTCCACCCACGCAAGGGCGGCCTCGAGATCGCGGAAGACGGCCACTCCCTTCTCCTCGAGATCTCCCATCATCTCGAACCGCCGCATCAACCCGAACGCCAGGTCGCCCTCCACCACGATCGCGGTGCGCGGGGCGGCCATCCGCTCGCGGTAGCGGCGGTCGAGCGTGAGCAGACGGGCGAGGTCCTCGGGCGGGAAGCCCCCGGGCGCGGCGCGCAGGTCCCACAGCGCGGCATAGCCGGGGCGGAACCGGGGATGCTCGAGCGTGGCGGCCACCGCACGCTCGACGTCGGCGGCCCCGAACGCGGCCGTCGCACGATACCGGCGCAGGCCCCGGGAGCCGTCGATGTCGACCGTGATGCGCACCGCGCCCTGCCCTTCGGCGGCCGCAGAGCGCACCGGCCGGGTCCCGTCCCGTCGCCGGGCGGCCCCGGACGCACCCCGTCCCCCCGCCTGCTCAGGCATCGAGCACTTCGCGGACCCGCCTCGCCAGTCCCCCGATGGTGAAGGGCTTCGGGAGCAGATGGGTGCCGGGGTCAAGCATACCGTCCTGCGACAGCACGGTGTCGCTGTAGCCCGACATGTAGAGCACCTTCGTGCCGGGGTTCAGCCGCCGGAGTTCGTCGCACAGATCCCGCCCGTTCATCCCCGGCAGGATCACGTCGCTCAGCACCAGGTCGGCACTGCCTCCTCTGCGAGCCCATTCGATCACCTCTTCGGCCGAACCCGCCTCGACCACGCGGTAGCCTCGCCCGCGCAGAGCGGTGGTCACGAGCCGTCGCACAGCCTGCTCGTCTTCGACCACGACCACGGTCTCCGATCCTCCCCCGGCCTCCACCGACTCGTGGGTCCCGTTCGTAGCCGGCGCCTCGGCCGCCGCCCGGGGCAGGTACACTTCGAAGGTCGTGCCCTCACCCACGCGCGACGACACCGTCACGCTCCCGCCGTGCTGCTTGACGATGCCGTATACGGTCGAGAGCCCCAGGCCCGTACCCTTGCCGAGCTCCTTGGTCGTGAAGAACGGTTCGAAGATCTGCGACAGGCTCTCGGGATGGATGCCCTCGCCCGTGTCGGAGACCACGAGCCGCACGTGTGGCCCCGGCTCCAACTCCCGGCTTCCGGCTTCGGCGGGCGAGAGGTCCACGGCGTGGGCGCGAATGGTGAGCCTGCCCCCCGACGGCATCGCGTCCTGCGCGTTGACCGCCAGGTTCATCAGGATCTGCTGGATCTGGGCGGGGTCGGCCCGCACGGCGCCCACGCCGTCGTCCACCTCCACGCAGATCTCGATGTTCTCGCGGAAGATGCGACGGATCATCGCCTCGAACTGGCGCACCACTTCGCCCACGTCGACGGCCTGCATCTCGAGGACCTGCTTGCGGCCGAAGGCGAGGAGCTGCCAGGTGAGGTCCTTGGCGCGGACCGCCGCGGCGCGGATCTCGCGCAGGGCCTCTTCCAGCTCGGCGTTGCCCCGGGCCTCGTCGACCGCCAGATCGGCGTAGCCGATGATCGGCGTGAGCAGGTTGTTGAAGTCGTGCGCCACGCCACCCGCCAGAAGCCCGATGGCCTCCAGCTTCTGGGACTGGAGCAGCCGCAGCTCGAGTTCCTTGTGCTCGGTCAGGTCCTGGATCACCTCGATGAAGTAGCGCGGCTCGCCCTCGTCGTCGCGCGTCAGCGAGACCGTCGACTGTACCCAGACCGCGATGCCGTCCGGCCGGCGCAGGCGCTTCTCGAGCGTGAACGTGGGACGGCGGCCCTCGGCCACGTCCTGGAGCGCGCGCCGCTCGGCCGCCCGATCCTCGTCGGCCACCCAGCGCTCGGGATTGAGGCCGACGAGCGCCTCGGGCTCCACGCCGATGAGTTCTGCGTACTTGCGATTCACGCGCAGGATCGAACCGTCGGGATGCCGGTGCGCGATCCCCACGGCCGCCTGTTCGAACGTGACCTGGAAGCGTTCCTGGCTTTCGAGCTCGCGCTGCAGCGTCTCTTCGGCTCGCCGCGCAAGCGCGTCCCGCATGGCCAACAACTGACGTCCCACGGAGCGCAGCTCCGCCACCGGGTGCGCAGCCAGCGCCTCGAGGTCACCCGTCGCGCTGAGGGCCCCCGCGGCCACGGCGGTGGCCGTGCGGTCGACCGCCTCGAGGGGCGAGGCCACCGCGCGACTGACGCTCAGCACCCCCAGGTAAAGCAGGCCGAACGCGAGCGTCAGAAAGGCGACGACCATGTAGCTGGTGGGCAGCATGCGCGCGTGCAGCACCTGGGCCGGCACGTCCACGAGCACGCCCCAGTCGGAGGTACTCAGGCGCCGGTAGCGAGCGTGCACCAGATCGAGCCCGAGGTGGCTCTCCACCGTCGGGCCCGCCGGCGGATAGTAGGTAAACGACGACGATTCGTCGGCAAGAGCCGGCGCCAGCGATCCCGCCAGCGCGCGCCCCTCGCCGTCGCGCGCGTGATCGGCGAACGGATACCCGGTGGGGCGGTCGGGTGCCGTCGACGCCGCGACGCGGAACCCGTCGTCGAACAGGGTGATCCGCACGGCCTCGTCCACGCCCTTCACGGCGAGCAGCCGCCCCATCGAGGCGGGGTCGATCGCGGCAAGCAGTGAGCCCGCGATCTGCCCGTCAGGGCCGAAGATCGGCTCCCCCACGACGGCCACCCACCGCCCTCGCCCGTGTTCGCTAAGCGCGACGGGCGTGTAGAAAACCCGCGAGAACACGGTCGCACCGCGCTCCAGTAGCCGCCCGAAGTACGGCATGCGGCTCACGTCCGCGCCCACCAGCGACTGTCCCGAGGCGTCCGCCTCGGGCAGCATGGCGCGCACGATCCCGGCGCGGTCGGTCACGCCCAGCTTCACGATCTCGGGGTGGCGCTCCACGAGCTCTGCGAACTCGGGCGGCGGAGCGCCGTCCCAGGGGCCGCGCGCCTCGATACGGCGGGCCGCCTGCTCCAGCGCCATGCCGACACCCTCGAGGTAGTCGCGCACCGCCACCTCGACCGCCGAGGCCGCCCGCGACGCCTCGTCCATCGTTGCCGCGAGGCGGTTGTCGTAGGCGGTGCGCGTGTAGATGACGCCGGCCGCGAGGGCGGGAATCATGGCGACGAGCGCCACCCGGCTGAACGTGAACGCCTGCAGCGGAGGCGCGGACGCGTCCGACACGGGAGCCCGCCGGGCGTCGAGCCAGGCCATCACGAACAGAATCGCCTCGGCGGCCGTGGCGTTGGTCAGGCCGTTGACGAACTGCTTCACGAACAGCAGAACGCCGTACTCCCAGGAGAGCCCCACCAGTCCCCCGTAGAGGACCAGGTCGAACAGCCAACCGAGTGTCAGCCAGAAGAGCCCGACGGCCAGGATGAGCGAGCGCAGCCTTCGGTAGAGCAGCGCTGCGACCACGCCCTCGACCAGATAGACGACCGTCGCCGCCTCGTGGGCGGCGGGCAGAGCGAGGAAGTTGTCGGCCAACGAGAGTGCCGCCGCCAGCAGGCCGGGTCCCAGGCCGCAGCGCGCGAACGCGACCAGCACCACGGCGCCGCCGAAGAGGAAGGTGGGCGTCTCTTCGGTGAGCAGCGGCACCTTCCACTGGTTCAGCAGGAGGGCCAGCCCCCCCAGCACGGCCGCGATCAGCCAGTCGCGCGGGCCGCCCCCGCGCTCCCACGCCGTATGGGGACTCATCGGGTCGTCCGACCTCCTTACTCGTGCAAAAGCGGCCGCCCCGCCACCGCCACGGTCCCCCGCCCGGCGCGCCGGCGCCTCAGCGCAGGCGCTCGGTGATCCAATCCCTCACAGTGTCGGCCGACACGCGCACCTGTTCGAGCGTGTCGCGGTCGCGGATCGTGACCGTGCCGTCCTCGTTGCTCTGCCCGTCTACGGTCACGCAC
>RFGQ01000102.1 GCA_003695865.1 Gemmatimonadota bacterium
GTCACGGTGGCGCGGGCCGCGCCGCCCACGGCGAACACGAGGTCGGTGTCGGAGCCCGACAGGTAGAGCCCACCCGCGCGCACTTCGGCGCGCTGGGCCGGCAGACCCTCGGCCTCGAAGGTGACCGCCGCGCCCACCGCGCGCGTGTTGGGCGCACGCCCCCGCAGGCGCAGCACCACCCTGGGCGCGCCCGCGTCGTTGCGCAGCAGCCGGGGGGGGGCGTCCAGGCGTGTGATCACGGCGTCGAGGTCGCCGTCGCGGTCCAGGTCTGCCAGTGCGATCGCGTGCGAGACACCGGGCTCGCCTGCCACACCCCAGGCCTCGGATACGTCCTCGAAGGTGAGGTCTCCCCGGTTGCGGAAGGCCACGTCGGGCAGCGGCAGCGGGGGGTAGAGGCTCATGCGGTCGCGCCAGGCGTCACCCGCGGCCCGCCCGGGCAGTTCCACCGCCACGTCGCCGTCGAGCAGATCCCAGCGGTGGCCGGTGCTCAGAAGCAGGTCGGGGTAGGCGTCGAGATCGAGGTCGCCGAAGACGACGCTCCACGTCCACCCGCTCGCGGCGATGCCCGCCTGCCAGGCCCGTTCCGACCAGGTGCCGTCGCCGCGCGCCACCTGGAACGTGTTGCGGTTCACCTGGACGCGGCGGCCGCCGGCCCCGGGCGGCGTGGGTTCGGGGCCGAACTGGTGCACCTGGCGCAGCCGCCGTTCGGGATCGCGGGCCAGCATGTCGACGGTGACGAGGTCGAGGTCGCCGTCCAGATCGGCGTCGGCCGCGTCGAGCGCCATCGACGAAGCGCTCGTGGTGCGGAGCGCGAGCGGCGACAGCGCCTGGAACGTGCCGTCGCCCCGGTTCATCCAGAAGCGGTCGGGCGACTCGAAGTCCGAGGCGATCAGCAGATCCGGATCTCCGTCCAGGTCGAGGTCGCGGAACTGGGCCGACAACGACCAGTCGTCCGGGGCGCGCCGCAGCGGCCGCCCCGCCTCGTCCACGAACGCGCCGCTCGTGAATTCGACCGCACGGAAGCGCCCGCCCCCCTCGTTCAGGTAGAACTCGTCGGGTTCGGCGAACTCGAAGCGACGCAGCCGGTTCCCGTCGCGCTCGATGCGGTAGTGCTCCCTGAACTCGGGCACGACCACGAACGATTCGCCCTCGGCCCGCACCACCCGGTCGAACGCCCTCGCTTCGGGGCCGTAGAGGTCGTCCACGCCGACGCGCTTGTAGTTGGCGATGTAGAGGTCCAGGTCGCCGTCCCCGTCCACGTCGGCCAGGGCAGGCGTCGTGCTGCCGCGCGCTTCGTCGAGCAACCCGGCCTGCGGCCCGGCGTCGACGAAGTGCGCCGAGCCGTCGTTCAGAAACACCCGGTTGGGTCCGCCGAAGACCGCAGCGACCAGATCGAGGTCGCCGTCGCCGTCCACGTCGCCCAGCGCGACGCCCCGCGTCGCGTCGTCGGAGAGCGCCGCGCCGCCCGCGTCGGGGACCCGCTCGAAGCGCCAGCCGCCCCGGTTCAGGTAGAGCGCGTTGGGGCCCGACAGAGAAGCGAAGAAGGCGTCGACCAGGCCGTCGCCGTCCACGTCACCGAGCGCCACTCCCGCCCCGTCGGCCAGCATGCGGTTGGCGCGAAGCGCCTCGGGGTCGACGTGCCCGACGTGGTCGATGCCCTGTCGGCGAGCGTCGAGCTCCGTGAATCCGGGCTGCCCGCCCGTGCGAGACGGCGCGAGCGGCGCCCACCGCAC
>RFGQ01000015.1 GCA_003695865.1 Gemmatimonadota bacterium
ATCTACAACGGCGCCGACGACGACGGCTCGGGCACCACGGCGATCGTCGAGCTGGCCGAGGCGTTCGCGTCGCTGCTCCCGCCGCCCCGCCGCTCGCTCATCTTCGTGACCGTGAGCGGCGAGGAGCGGGGACTGTGGGGCAGCGCCTGGTTCGCGTCGCACATGCCCGTGCCCGCCGAAGCCGTGGTCGCGGACCTCAACATCGACATGATCGGCCGCAACTGGCCCGACACGATCGTGGCCATCGGCCGGCAGCAGTCCGAGCTGGGCCCGATCCTCGAAGAGGTCAACGCCGCGCATCCCGAGCTCGGCATGACGGCGATCGACGACCTGTGGCCCGAAGAGCGCTTCTACTTCCGCTCCGACCACTACAACTTCGCGCGCCAGGGCATCCCCATCCTCTTCTTCTTCAACGGTGTCCACGAGGACTACCACCGGCCCTCGGACGAGGTCGACAAGATCGACTTCGACAAGGCCTCGCGGGTGGCGCGCCTGATCTTCTACCTGGGGGCCGAGCTGGCGAACCGCGACGCGCGGCCCGAGTGGGATCCCGAGGCGTACCGGCAGGTGGTGGAGGGGGCGGGCCGATGAGCGGTGCGCCCGAAGGCGCGGGCGCGGCCGGTCGGGTGCCCGGTGGCCCGGCCCGGCCCGGAGCGGGCCCGGAGCCGACGCCGACGCCCCCCGAGGCCTCGGTGCCCGAGGGGTTCGAGGCCGTGCTCGAGGGGTGGGACGGGCTCGGGGCGATGATCCGCCACGACGCGCCCACCGGCACGTGGATCTTCGTGGCCATCCACGACGTGACCATGGGACGGGCCGTGGGCGGCTGCCGCATGCGGGTCTACGAGCGGCCCGAGCAGGGGCTGTGGGACGCGCTGCGCCTGGCCCGCGGCATGACCTACAAGTGGGCCTCGATCGACATCCCCTTCGGCGGCGGCAAGTCGGTGCTCGCCGTGCCGCGGCCGCTCGAGGGCGAGGAGCGGCGCGGGCTGCTGCACCGCTTCGGCGCGCTGCTCAACGGGCTGGGCGGCGCCTACGCGACGGGCGAGGACCTGGGCACCACGCCCTCGGACATGGCCGAGCTGGCGACCGTGACGCGCTGGGTGAAGGGGGTCGACCCCGAGGGACGGGGCCTGCCGACCGACCCGGGGCCGTTCACGGCGCGCGGCGTGTTCGAGGCCATGAGGGCAGGACTCGCCCACCGCTTCGGGTCGCCCGACCTCGAGGGGCGCACCGTCGTGGTGCAGGGCGCGGGGGACGTGGGCGCGCCGCTCGCGCGCCTGATCGCGGCGGCCGG
>RFGQ01000103.1 GCA_003695865.1 Gemmatimonadota bacterium
AACATGATCAGGCCCGCCAGCACGCGCGGCACCACGAGATACGCCACCGGGTCGTAGGCGAGCGCTTCGAGCGCGTCGATCTGCTCGGTCACCCGCATGGTGCCGAGCTCGGCGGCGATGTTCGCCCCCACGCGGCCGGCCAGCGCCAGGCCGGTCAGCACAGGTCCGAGCTCGAGGATCATCGTCTTGCCGACCAACGTGCCCACGAAGTATTCGGGAATCGCTCCAGTCAGCGTGTAGCTGGCCTGCAGGGCCAGGACGATGCCGGTGAAGGTTGCGATGAACAGGGCGATGGGCACCGAGGCCACGCCGACCCGGGCCATCTGGGTGACCACGTGCGGCACCCAGATCTCGGTCTGCCGGAGGGCCCGCACCGCCCCGGCCGCGAGGATGCCGGCCTGCCCCAGCGCACGGACGGCGCCCAGGGCGGCGCGGCCGACGAACTGAACCGGGGCCAACAGGGAATCGGTCATGGCGACAACCTAAGGATCCCAACGGGTACGGCGTAAGGTCCGCGCACGAAGCCCGGGGCCGGGCGCGCGGGCGCACCCGCCGCCCGGAGGCGGCTCACGCCTCGTCGGGGTCGAGGGCCAGGCCGTCCTGGAGGGTCAACACGACCTCTTCCTCGCCGCCCTCCGGAGTCGGGACCGTGCAGGTCACCTGCACCCGGCGCACGATCTGCCGTGGATCGGTCACGCACAACTCCACTTCCAGACCCTGATCGCGTGACAGGATCCGTGTGCGGACCCGCTCGCCCGGCGATGCCTCGGGGCGAGGCAGCGGATTCCGGAACAGCGTCTTGGTGGACTGACGACCCGAGTCGAGCGTACGGGTGACCTTGACCAGGCGGAGCCAATCCGGCTGATAGTTGATCGAGTAGCGAAACCCCTGCTGGTCCGCCCCCTGCCCTTCACGGTTGTGCCTGGCCATCCAGCCTCTCCGGCCGTCTTCGTTTTTTGAGGATAAACGAATGTTTCCGCCGGAGCCGATTTCGTCAAGTTTTTTCTTCCGAAGGTCGCTCGATCGGGCTTGAAACAAGCGCAAACGGGTATTCGTGATTTCGAGGAAATGCAAAATCACAGGCGCAGCGGAACCGGCACGAACGTCAAAAAAAGAAGCAGCACGGCCAGCACGGCCAGCCCTCTGCGGACCGGATCGAGGGGAACGTCCTCGTCGGCTACCGGGGGGTGACGGAGGCGCCCGCGCGAAAGCACGACGACCGCGCCCGCCCACACCCACCATCCCCACCACAGGAAACCGAGGGGCAGAAGCGAGACCACGAACGCCCGGGCACTCCAGCGCTGGACCCGCGCGGACAGGGCGTGCAGCACGTGGCCCCCATCGAGCTGCCCCACGGGCATGAGGTTGAGCGCGGTCACGAACAGGCCCACCCAGCCCGCGAACGCAACCGGGTGCATCAACAGCGGAGCCCGCCCCAGGTCCATGGGGAACCACAGGTAGGCAATGGCCTGTGGCACGAGGCCCGTGCCCACGTGGAGCGGCTCACCGCCGAACTCTACGAGGAACGGCGTGAACGGAAGCGGGGAACCTGGTACGACTCCGGAGTGGGCCAGCCCCCAGGCGAGCGCCAGCACGGACGGAACGAAGCTCGCCAGGGGTCCGGCGATGCCGATGTCGAACAACACGGAGCGGCGCACGATCGGTCCGCGAATGCGAATGAAGGCGCCCAGCGTGCCCACCAGCGACAGGTAGGCCGGCACCGGCAGGAAAAACGGTGGGCTCACCCGCACCCCATGGCGCCGCGCCACGAAGTAGTGGCCCAGCTCGTGCGCCAGCAGGATGCCCACGAGGGTCAGCGCGAAGGGAAGACCCCGAACGAGCGCCGCCACATCGACGCGGGTCGGCAGGGGCAGGCCCCACGGGCCGCGGACGGCCCCGAACGGATCCACGCCCTCGAGAAGGGCTCCCGCCATGGCCACGGTACCCGTCGTCAGCACGAAGAGGAGCGCGTGCAGCCACCAGCGGGGGCGGTCAGGCGGCGAAAGGGGTCGCACGAGCGCGACCCGGTACGCATCGCCCACGCGGTCCACGTGCACCCGCCCGTCGAAGGCCGCGAGGGCCTCCCGCACGGCCGGATGTTCCGGCTCCATCCCCTCGGCGAGCTCGGCGAGGATGACCTGATCGTGCCGGAACACCCCGATCCGGTACTCGCCGCACACCGACATCCAGGCGTCGGAACGTTCCTTGACCCCCTCCGAACCGCTCATTATGATGCTCGCAGTTTCCTCACATGCCCGTCCCTCCGCCTCGCCGGCGCACCGGAACCCACTGTCTCGTTGACCGGTTCTGAAAGCGCCCCCGCGAGCCGAGTGTCGCGATTCGACCTGGCCGTCACCCCTTCATCGCCCGCCCCACCGCCGTAGGAAGGGCCTCCACAAGCCAGTGAAAGACCCGTGGACATCGCGCAGCTGAAGAGCAAGAGCGTTGGAGAGCTCCATGAGATGGCGGAGGAGCTCAACATCCCGAACTACTCGGGGCTCCGCAAGCAGGATCTGATCTTCAAGATCGAACAGACGCTGCTCGACAGCGATGTCGTGCTGCGCGGCGAGGGCGTGCTCGAAATCCTGCCCGAAGGGTATGGCTTTCTCCGCTCGCAGGACTGGAACTACCTCTACGGGCCGGACGACATCTACGTCAGCCCATCGCAGATCAAGCGCTTCGACCTGCGCACCGGAGACACGATCTGCGGGCAGGTGCGGCCGCCCAAGGAAGGGGAGCGCTACCTCGCGCTGCTCAAGGTCGAGACCGTCAACGGCGACAGCCCCGAGAACTCGAAGCACCGCATCGCATTCGACAACCTGCGCCCCCGGTATCCCGAGGAGCGCCTCACGCTCGAGCGGCCCGACGGGGACCTTTCGATGCGCGTGGTGGACCTCATCGCGCCGGTGGGTAAGGGACAGCGCGGCCTGATCGTTTCGCCGCCCAAGGCCGGTAAGACCACCCTCCTCCAGCAGATCGCGAACTCGATCGGCGAGAACTATCCCGATGTGGACCTGATCGTACTCCTGATCGACGAGCGGCCCGAAGAGGTCACCGACATGGAGGAGCACGTGCGGGCCGAGGTCATCTCGTCCACGTTCGACGAACCGGCCGACCGCCACACGCAGGTTGCCGAGATGGTGCTCGAGAAGGCCAAGCGACTGGTGGAGCACGGGCGCGACGTGGTCATCCTGCTCGACTCGATCACCCGTCTCGCTCGAGCCTACAACGTGACGGTGCCCCACTCCGGCAAGATCCTGTCGGGCGGCGTCGACGCGAACGCGCTCCACAAGCCGAAGCGCTTTTTCGGTGCGGCCCGCAACATCGACGACGGTGGATCGCTCACCATCATCGCCACGGCGCTGGTCGAGACCGGCAGCCGCATGGACGAGGTGATCTTCGAGGAGTTCAAGGGCACCGGAAACATGGAGCTCGTCCTCGACCGGCACATCGCCGACAAGCGCATCTTCCCCGCCATCGACATCAACCGTTCGGGCACGCGCAAAGAGGAGCTTCTGCTGAGCGACGTGGAACTCAACCGCGTCTACCTGCTGCGCAATTTCCTCTCCGACATGCCCCCGGCCGAGGCGATCCAGTTCCTGCTCGACCGCATGAGCCGCACCGAGAACAACCAGGAGTTCCTGGCCTCGATGGCGGCGGGCGAGTAACACCGGTCGCCCGGCGGCGCCCCGCACGCTCCCAAGACGACCACCCCTGAGCGCCGCGGCAGCACTCCCGCGCTGCGTGTGCAAGCGCGCACGCCCGGTTCGTCCTTCCCGACAGAGCGATCACGCCCGCCGCCGCGGGC
>RFGQ01000104.1 GCA_003695865.1 Gemmatimonadota bacterium
CGACGGCCGACACGCCGGCCGAGAGGACGGCGTCGAACGCCGCCGACCCCCGCTCGGCCGGCGGTGCGTCGGAGCCGCTCCGCCGCGGGCGCCGCGGGCCACCGTCGCCACGCAGGGCCGACGTACGGGCCGGCCGGCCGTCGTCCGGCGTGCCCAGGCGGGCGGCCTGCGCGCGCACGGCTTCGAGTGCGTAGCCGAGGCGGTACCAGAGATCGTCGCGTTCGCTCATGGATGCCGAGGAGGGTGATGCCGATGGAGTGTTCAGGGTGATCAAGCCGCCGGCCTTTGACAAGACCGGGCGCTTCGTCCGCACGCTCACCGCGATCATTCTGGCCGGGTGGGCTCCGGGTGCGGCCGCCCAGGCGCCGGACGAACCCTGGCGGACCCTACGTACCGAGCACTTCGACGTCTCGTTCCCGGCCCCCCTCGAGGCTGTGGCGAGACGCGCGGGCGCGATCGCCGAGCGCGCCTGGATCGAGCTGCGGAGCGCGCTCACCGAGGCTCCCTCCGGCCGGGTCCAGCTCGTGGTCACCGACCACATCGACGCGTCCAACGGACTGGCGAGCCCGTTGCCCTACAACCGGGTGATGATCCAGATCCGCCCGCCCATGGAGGGGTACGATCTCGCCTTCTTCGACGACTGGCTCGAACTCGTGCTCACCCACGAGCTGACGCACGTCCTCCACCTGGACCGTACGGGTCCGCTCGGGCGACTCGTGCGCACCCTGCTGGGCCGGATCCCGTCCGCCTGGCCGGCCTTTCCCGGGCTCGCGACGACGGGGTGGGTGCGCGAGGGCCTGGCCACCTACTACGAGTCGGCGCTCACCACGTCGGGGCGCGTGCGGGGCACGTCGTTCGACATGGTGCTGCGCGTGGCCGCGCTCGAGGGGCGTCTCGAAACCGTGGAGGAGGCTTCCGGCGACTCCCCCGAATGGCCGGCGGGCAACCGGATCTACGTCTACGGGTCGCACCTGTTCGACTTTCTGGTCGAGCACTACGGTCCCGAGGCCCCGGGACGGTTCGTCGAGGCGTACGCACGGCAGGTCGTGCCCTACAGGCTCGACGCTGCGGGCCGGGCGGCGTTCGGCGCGTCGTTCTCGGGAGCGTGGCGGGCGTGGCGCGAGGCCGAGGCCGCGCGGGCCCGCGCGCTCGTCGACTCCCTCGCTGCCCGCGCCCCGATCACCCGGCCGACGCCCCTGGTGCGCCATGCCAGATGGGGGCTCGACCCTCGGATCGCTCCCGACGGCGCGTGGATCGCCTACGTCCGGCAGGACGGAAGCTCCGACACGCAGCTCCGGCTGGTGCGCCCCGACGGCGGCGGTGACCGGCGCCTCGCCCGGCTCACGTCGCTCGCCGACATCGACTGGCTGCCCGACGGGCGGGTGCTCGTAGCCCAGCGCGAGTTCGACGGGCCCTACCGCGTGCGTAACGACCTGTTCGTGATCGATGCCGCCGGGAGGGAACGCCGCCTCACCCGTCGAGCCCGGCTGGACCAACCGTCGGTCGGGCCCGACGGTCGCTGGGCGGTGGCCGTGCAGGACAGCGTGGGCACCAACCGGCTCGTGCGTGTCGACCTGACCTCGGGCCGGCTGACGCCTCTCACGCCGGCGCGACCCGACGTGCACTGGGCGTATCCCGCCGTCTCGCCCGACGGCCGCTGGATCGCCGCCTCGCGCTGGACTCCGGGCGCGTTCTACGACGTCGTGCTGCTCGACGCGGACGGGCGCGAGGTGACGCGGGTTACGCGCGACCGCGCGATCGACCAGGCGCCCGCCTGGAGTCCGGATGGGCGTTGGCTCGTGTGGGCCTCGGATCGATCGGGAATCGCCAACCTGCACGCCGTGCCCGTCGACCCGGCCAGTGGCGAGATCGGCGCGCGGCGCCAGCTCACCAACGTGGTCGGAGGACTCGCCCACCCCCATGTGGCGCCCGACGGTTCGTACGTGGTGGTTTCGAGCTACCACGCGGACGGGTGGGACGTGGAGCGCGTTCCGTTCCGGCCCGAGGAGGGCTTCGAGCCGTTCTCCCTCGATCCCCGCTTCGAGGCGACGCCGGCCCCGACGCGGGTAGGAACGGCGTCTCCGGCCACCCTGACGGGCGAGGTGGGGCCCTACCGCGCCTGGCGCACGCTGCTGCCGCGCTTCTGGGAGCCCACGTACACCCAGGCTCTGGAGCGCCGGGGCACGCGCGTGCTGGGCGCGGCCGTGGGGGCGCGCACCGAGGGGCGCGACGTGGTCGGCCGACACGCCTGGTCCGCTTCGGTCGGGCTGCGGAGCGACGGGCGCACCGACTGGGCCGGCGCCTACGGCTTCTTCGGGCTGGGCAATCCGACGGTGGTCGTCTCGGCCTCACAGGGCCACGATGCGGACGGACCCTTCCGCGTCGCACTCCAGGACGGGGGTGAGGCGGTCGTGTTCCTGACCGAGCGGGAGCGACGCCTCAGGGGATCCCTCACCTGGACGCGGCAGCGCGCTCGCAGCGCGTTGGCCGTCGGGGTTTCGGCCGGGCACATCTGGGAGCGACTGGGTCTGCGCGACGAACGGCTCGAGCCCAGCCCGCTGCGGCTCTCACGTCCCGACCGGCGGCTGGGCGAGCTCTCGCTCACGCTCTCGGGGTCCACGGCCCGGCAGCACGCCTTCGCCGTGGGGCGCGACCAGGGGGCCAGCGGCTTCGTGCGCCTGCGCGGACGGCGGGAGCTGGCGCTGCCCGACTCGCTCAGGGGTGTGCGAGGCCGTGACCGGTCCTTCCGCGAGGTGACGGGCGAGGTGCGCGCCTACCTGCCTCTGCCGGTCCGGACGTACACACCGCTCGTGCTTGCGGGGCGACTGAGCGGTGGGGCGGCGGCGGGCTCGGGCGCCGACGCCTTCCACTTCGATGTGGGTGGGGCTGCCGGAGAAGGCGTCAACGTGGTGGGCACCACGACGGTCGGGGGCCGCGCGCTGCTCTTCCCCGTGCGCGGCTTCGTGGAGGGCGCGCGCTTCGGTCGCTATGCGTGGAGCGCCTCGGCCGAGCTGCGCGTGCCGCTGGCGAGCGTTCATCGGGGGTGGGGCCTGGTGCCGATCCACCTCGACCGGCTGGTCCTCACGGGCTTCGTCGACGCGGGCAACGCCTGGGGTCCGGACGAGCCGGGCGGTCCGGATACGTTCGTGAACCCCCGCGACCGTACGCTGCTCTCGGCGGGCGGCGAGGTGGTGGCGCGCTTCCAGCTGTTCTGGTCGACGCCGCTCGACGGACGCATCGGGCTGGCCGCACCCCTCTCGGTGCGGGGCGGAGCGTCGCTCTACGCCCGGATCGGCGTGGCGTTCTGAAGGTTGTGCCGGGGCGGTCCGGCGCGGTCAGTCCTCCTGGCCGGCGAGTTCGGCCATGCGGTCGACCGACGCGTGCATCTTGGCCAGCGCCGCCTCGAACCGCGGAGACCGCTCCGCGGCGCCCGCGTCGTCGGTCGCCGCGGCATTCAGCTCGCGCACCAGATCGATGAAGCCGTCCACCTCCGCCCGCAGCGCCGTGTAGCGACGCTCGTTGGGAAGCACCTGCGCCGTGAGGCCCCACACGCCGGCCTCGATCATCAGCACGCCCAGCAGCACCACCAGGAGCTGCAGCTGGATCCGCGTCGCCGGGATGGCCAGCACAGCTCCGAAAACCACGACCATGCCGAGGATCGGCAACCCCACCTCGATCGTCCGGCGCAGCGTTCTCACGCGCGTTCCTCCTGGTTCGGGTACGCGACGAGCGGGATCATCCGGAGAAGGCGCCACAGCCCGCCTTGCCCGTATCGAAGTCCCACATCTGACCCCAGGCCGGGTACACGGTGTACACCACGTGGGTGGTGCCCGGGTGTCCGACCAGGAGCAGCAGGCTCTCTTCCCGCCACGAAAAGGCCGGGATGGAGACGAAATAGCAATACTCCACGTCACCCCCGGGGGTGTAGAGTCCTTCGTCGACCAGGTCGTCGAGGGACGCGGGCCAGGCGAAGTGCTCGGCGTGGTACAGCTCGGCGGCGTGCACGGCGGTGCGTAGCTCGGCCTTCATGGCCGAAACGAGCGCCCGGTCGCGTGCGCGCTGGACCCAGGGCGAGACGATGGTCGCGAGGAGCGCGACGATGACGGTAACGAGCGCCAACTCGACGAGCGTGAACCCGCGCCGATCGGCGGCGACGCCGGCGGACCGGGCAGGGTCTGGCCCCGCCCGAGCCGCACCGTCACGGGGTCCCGGGTCTGCCGAAACGGCAGGAGTCGAATGATCCTTGACCACTAGATATTGGGGTCGTACGTTGGGTTCGCCTCAAGATTTCGTGGCACCGGCGGACTTTTCCACACAGCCAGATCCCTGGCGGGGCCTCGTCTCGCCAGTTCTCAACGTAACACGGTCCACCTTTTCCACCGTCTTTCCACAGGGAGTACCGCCCCGATGTCCAGCCTGGAGCCGACTCCGCGGGACGCGTTCGTCTTCGACGATACCGTCCCCGACGATCTGCCGCCTGCACAGCTCTCCGAGAATGCCCGGATCGTGCTCGCGAAGCGATACCTGAAGAAGGACGCTCAGGGCAATCCGATCGAGGAGCCGGAGACCATGTTCTGGCGCGTGGCGCGCGTGATCGCCGAGGCCGATCGGGCGTACGGAGCGTCGGACGCGGCGATCGAGGAGGTGGCCCGCCAGTTCTACGACCTCATGACCACGGGCAAGTTCGAGCCGAACTCGCCGACGCTCATGAACGCGGGACGGCCGCTCGGGCAGCTTTCGGCGTGCTTCGTGCTGCCGGTCGAGGACGCGCTGTCGAACGGCAGGAGCGGGATCTACGACACGCTGCGGGCCATGGCGCTCGTGCATCAGTCGGGTGGAGGCACCGGCTTCTCGTTCTCCCGGCTGCGCCCCGAGGGCTCGATGGTGCGCTCGACGATGGGGGTCGCGTCCGGGCCGGTGTCGTTCATGAAGCTCTACGACGCCAGCACCGAGGTGGTGAAGCAGGGCGGCACGCGCCGCGGCGCGAACATGGGGATCCTGCGGGTGGACCACCCCGACATCCGGGCCTTCATCACCTGCAAGGACGACACCTCTCAGGTCACCAACTTCAACATCTCGGTCGCGCTCACCGACACCTTCATGGAGGCCGTGAAGGCGGGCACGACCTACCACCTGATCCATCCCAAGACCGGCGAAGTCGTGGGGCAGGAGGACGCCCGCCAGATCTTCGACATGATCGTCCACGGCGCCTGGAAGACCGGCGAACCGGGCACGTTCTTCATCGACCGGGCCAACGAGTACAACCCGGTGCCCCACCTGGGTGCCTACGAGGCGACGAATCCCTGCGGCGAGCAGCCGCTGCTGCCCTACGACGTCTGCAACCTGGGCAGCATCAACCTGGGCAGGTTCGTGCGTATGGACGCGCCGGCCGGCGCACCCGTCGAGGAGCGCATCGACTGGGACGGGCTGCGCACGGTCGTTCATCTGGCCACGCACTTCCTCGACAACGTCATCGACGCGAATCGCTATCCGCTGCCCGAGATCACCGAGCTTGCGAACCAGATCCGCCGGATCGGGCTGGGCGTCATGGGATGGGCGGACATGCTCGTGCGCCTGGGCGTGCCCTACGATTCGCCCGAGGGTGTCGAGCTGGGCCGCACCGTGATGCGCTTCGTGAACGAAGAGGCGCGCAACGCTTCGGAGAAGCTCGCCGAGGCGCGCGGGCCGTTCCCGGCGTGGGAGCGGTCGATCTGGGGTCCGGACGAGACCTGCGCCCGCCGCGCGGACGGGGAACGGGTGCGTCCGATGCGACGCCTGCGCAACTGCAACCTCACGACCGTCGCGCCCACCGGGACGATCTCGATCTTCGCGGGCTGCTCGGGCGGCATCGAGCCGCTTTTCGCCGTGGCCTTCATGCGCAACCAGGCCGGCGAGATGATGCCCGACGTGAACCAGGACTTCGTCGCGCGCGCCAAGGCGGAAGGCTGGTACTCCGACGAGCTCATGGAGCGCATCGCGACCGAGGGGCACATCCACTTCGACGAGGTGCCCGAGGACGTGCAGCGCGTCTTCAAGACGGCGCACGACATCACGCCTGAGTGGCACGTGCGCATGCAGGCCGCGTTCCAGGAGCACGTCGATTCGGCCATCTCGAAGACGACCAACTTCCCCAACGAGGCCACCGAGGCGGACGTGCGGGCCATCTACGAGCTCGCCTACGACCTTGGATGCAAGGGTGTCACGGTGTACCGCGACGGGTCGCGGCCGATGCAGGTGCTCTCGACGGGCAAGACGTCCAAGGCGTCGGCCGACGAGGGTGCGGCTGAGCAGGTGGCCGAGCTCGAAGCGCAGCTCGCCGACGCCCGGGCGGAACTGCACCGCCTGCGGGTGGAACTCGAAGAGACGCGCCGGGCGGGGGTCGAACAGGACCTCGACGCGGCGGCGGCGCGCCACAAGCGGCAGCGCCCGCAGATGCTGCGCGGGCGCACGATGAAGATGAACTCGCCGCTGGGCGACATCTACGTGACGGTCAACGAAGACGAGGCGGGACGCCCCTTCGAGGTGTTCTGCACCCTCGGCAAGGCGGGCGGCGCGGCCATGGCCGACGCCGAGGCCATCGGGCGGCTGATCTCGCTCGCGCTCCGCTCGGGGATCCCCATCACGGCCATAAAGGACCAGCTCAGGGGCATCTCGTGCGACCGTGCCGTGGGGGTGGGTCCCCACAAGGTGCTCTCCGCGCCCGACGCGATCGGACAGGCGATCGAGCGCTACCTCGAAGAGAAGGACGGCGTGCAGGAAGCCCTCCCGCTCCAGGTCTCGGCCACCACCGGAGGGACCCAACCGCAAGCGGCGCCGTCGAGCGGAGGCGGCCACCAGAGCTTCTTCGGGTCGTGCCCCGAGTGCGGCGCCGGCCAGCTCTCCTTCGAGGAGGGCTGCGTCAAGTGCCACATCTGTGGGTACAGCGAGTGCGGGTGATCGAGGGGCGTCCGAACGCGTCCTCGTAGGCCGGATCCGCCGAACTCGGGCTCGACGGTCCGCGCCCGGAGCGGGGTCGGGGCACAGCGGTGCTCCGGCCCCGTTTCGTATCCGCCGGGCCCGCGCACGCCTCCATGCGCCGCGACACCCACCGGGCAGGGCCGCGCACCCGCGGCGGGGCGAGCGTGGATCTTGTCCGTGGATCGCGATTCGTCATCATTCAGGGCATGGACCCCGCACGCTTTGCCGAACGCTTCAAGCGGCTCCGTTCCTGGGAAGACCGCTACCGCTACCTCATCCAGATGGGGCGCAAGCTGCCGCCGTTCCCCGACGAGGAGCGCATCGACGCGAATCTGGTGCCCGGCTGCATGAGCCGCGTATGGATGGTGCCGGACCCCCGGGACGACGGTACGCTGGGGTTCCTGGCGGACTCCGACGCCCACATCGTCAAGGGCCTCATCGCGGTGCTGCTGTCGGTGTACGACGGGAAGACACCCGAGGAGATCCTCGACACCGACGTCGAGGGCCTGTTCGAGGACCTCGAGCTGGGACAGCACCTCTCCGCCAACCGGCGGAACGGGTTCTATTCGATGAACCAGAAGATCCGGGAGTACGCGCGCGCCGTCGCCGCGATGTGACGCGGGGCGGACCGTGAGGGTCCTATGCGTCGAGCCGGCGCGGACTACCGCCGGCCTGCCTTCGGAGTCGGAGTCCCCTGGTGAAGCGTTCGCTGTGGCTCGTCGTCGCCCTGGCTGCCGTTCTCGGCTCTCCGACGGGGAGCGCCGGGGCCGCGACGGCGGCGCAGGACCTCGGGTACGATTCCGTTTCGGCGGTTCACCTGCGCCTGTTGGTGGGCAGCGAGGCCGCCGCCGGCCGGGGGCGCCCGAGCGCCCGAGCGCGCTCGGCGTTGGGCTTCGCCGAGGCACTCGTCCTGGCCACGCCGTCGAAGTCCGCGCGCTGGAGTCTCTTCTTCCGGACGGTCGCCCTGGGCGGTTCGGGTCCCGCGGCCTGGGTCGGCGACCTTGCCGGAACGAGCGGCAACGAGGCGCCCGACGGAGTGCACGTGCAGGATCTCGCGGTCGAATGGCGTGCGCGCCCCGGCGTGTCGCTGCTGGCGGGACTCTACGACCTGAACCTCGAGTTCGACGTTACCGAGGCAGCGGCGGGATTCCTACACGCGTCCTTTGGAATGGGGGCGGAGTTCGCGGCCGCGGGGGTCCAGGGGCCGTCAACGTATCCCTACACGGCCCCGGTCCTGCGGATTTCGGTGAGCGACGCGCGGGGTCGCTACCTGCTCGCGGCGGCCTCCGACGCAGTGCCGGGGCGCCCCGGCGATCCTTCGCGCGAGCGCTGGCGCCCGGGCGGAGACGGCGTGCTCTTCACCGCAGAAGGGGGGCGCCATTGGTCCGTGGATCCCGACTGGATGCCGGGTCGGGTCGCGGTCGAGCAGGTGAGCGTGGGTGTGTGGGCGTCGACCCGGGCCGATTCGCTCACCGGCGATCCGGTGCACCCCTTGGGCGGGTACGTGATCCTGGGGCTCAGGGTCGGCGCGGGTGAGGCATTCGCCCGGATCGGGGCCGCACGGGAGCACGGCGCACCCCTACACCGGTCCGTGAACGTGGGGGCCGCCGGTCCGCTGTTCCGGCGGCTGGGCCCCGCTGAGACCTGGGGCCTGGGACTGACGTGGGCCGCGACCTCGTCGCACTGGCGCCGCATGGGTCAGGGGGCCCCCGCCGGAGAGGCGGTCGTCGAGGGGTATCTGGGCATCCCCGTGGGCGCACGTGGTTGGCTGCAGCCCACGCTTCAGTGGGTGCTCAATCCCGCGGCCGCGCCCGAGCGCAACGGGGCGCTGCAGCTCACGCTGCGGGCCCAGTGGGTGGGCTGGCTCCGCTGACGCGGTTACGGATCGCGCAGCCCCCACTCCGGTAGTAGGTTTTCGCGCCCATCGCGGCCCCGGGCCGGCCTCCCCGACGCCGGGGACGGGCCGCGACGGTCCGAAACCGCCCCCATCCGCCGGAGGACAACAACCTTGAACGAACGCGCTGCCCTCTCCTCAGCCCACCGCCGACGGCGCCGCACGGCCGGCACGCTCGCCGTCGCGGCGGGCCTGGTGATCGCCGCTTGCGGCCCCGACACGCCCGAGGTCGACCCCTCGACGCTCGGCACGCGCGCCGAGCGACCGGCCGTGCGGGGTGACCTCGCGTACGGGCTCGTGCAGCGACAGGTCGACTTCGGACCGCGCGTGCCGGGCAGCGACGGCCACCGGGCCCAGCTCGCCTGGATGGTCGAGACCCTCACGCCCCTGGCCGACACGGTGTTCACCGACACGTTCTCGCACACGACGAAGGAGGGCGTGGCGCTCGAACTCACCAACGTCCACGCCGTGTTCGGGCCGCAGAAGGGCCGCCGCATCCTGCTGCTGGCCCACTGGGACACCCGGCCCACCTCCGATCAGGCCTCCGATCCGGCCGACAAGGCGAAGCCGGTGCCCGGCGCCAACGACGGCGCCTCGGGTGTGGCCGTGCTCCTCGAGTTGGCGCGTCTCTTCCACGAGCAGGCGCCGCCCACCGCGGTGGAACTGCTCTTCGTGGACGGCGAAGACTACGGTCCCACCACCGACGATATGTTCCTGGGCGCGCGTCACTACGCGCGCACCCGCGTCACCGAATCGCCTCCGCTGTTCGGAGTGTTGCTCGACATGGTGGGCGACACGGACCTGCGCCTCCCGATGGAGGGCTATTCGCTCGAGGCGGCGCCGCAGGTGGTGCAGCGCGTCTGGGGGCTCGCCCAGCAGCTCGGCTACGGTACGGTCTTCGTGAGCGAGGTGGGCCAGCGCATCCTCGACGACCACCTGCCGCTCATCGACGCGGGGGTGCCCACGATCGACCTCATCGACTTCGACTACGGGCCCGGGAACGCCTACTGGCATACGCCCCTCGACACCCCCGACAAGGTGAGCCCACGCTCGCTCGAGATCGTGGGCGAGGTGGTGGCCGAGCTCGTGTACCGCAACCGCTAGAGGAGCGTGCCGTGAGCGCAGACGACCGGCCCGCGGAGATCCGGGCGGGAGACGCCGGCCGCCTGGAAGGGCATGTGAAGGTGGCCGCGGTGCAGGCCGCGCCCGTCTTCTTCGACGTGGAGGGGGCGGTGGAGCGCGTGTGCACGCTCACCGCCGAGACCGCCGCCGCCGGCGCCCGGCTGATCGTGTTCCCCGAGGCGTACGTGGGCGGCTATCCCTGGGGACTCGCGTTCGGCACGGCGGTGGGCGGCCGCACCGAGGCCGGCCGGCGTACCTGGGAGCGCTACTGGCGCTCGGCCGTGGACGTGCCGGGCCCCCACACAGAGCGGCTGGGGCGGGCGGCGCAGGAGGCCGGCGTGTACCTGGCGGTGGGCGTGATCGAGCGCGACACGACGTTCTCGGGCGGTACCCTGTTCTGCACGCTCCTCTACTTCGGCCCCGACGGGCGGCTGCTCGGCAAGCACCGCAAGCTCAAGCCCACGGCCGCCGAGCGGCTCATCTGGGGCGAGGGCGACGGGAGCACGCTGCCGGTCGTGTCGACCCCCTTCGGGCGCGTGGGCGGGCTGATCTGCTGGGAGAACTACATGCCGCTCGCCCGCATGGCGATGTACGGCAAGGGGGTGGACCTGTATCTGGCGCCCACCGCCGACGCCCGTCCGCGCTGGCAGGCCACGCTCACCCACATCGCGCTCGAGGGTCGCTGCTTCGTGGTGGGCTGCAACCAGTACGTGACGCGCGACATGTATCCGGCCGATCTCGAGATCGCCGACGAACTCCGGTCCTGGCCCGAGGTGCTCTGCCGGGGCGGCAGCGCGATCTACGGTCCGCTCGGCGAGTGTCTGGCCGAGCCGCTCTACGACCGCGAGGGCGTGGTGAGCGCCGAGCTCGACCTTCCGGCGGTGCCGCGCAGCCGGTTCGACTTCGACGTCACGGGGCACTACGCCCGGCCGGACGTGTTCCGGCTGCAGGTCGACGAGCGGCCGCATCCGGCCGTGGACGCCGTCGGGCGAGAGGGGTCGGGCGAACCCTCTTGATTCCCCCCGCCCGGCCCGCCATCATCGGGACACACGCAGTCGGGACCCCCGCGCCCCGGGGGTCCCTTCCTTCTTTCCAGGTGAGGTGAGCAGGATGGTACAGGCCAGCGTCTCACGGACGGAGGCTTTCCTACAGGAAGCCGACCGCTTCTCCGCCCACAACTACAAGCCCCTGCCCGTCGTGCTCGAGCGCGGCGAGGGCGTCTGGGTCTGGGACGTGGACGGCCGACGATACCTGGACATGCTGAGCGCCTACTCCGCGCTCAACCAGGGCCACCGCCACCCGGCCATCATGAAGGCCGCCGAAGAGCAGATGGCCCGCCTCACGCTCACCTCGCGGGCGTTCCACAACGACCAGATGGGTCCTTTCCTGCGGGAGCTGTGCGAAGCCACGGGCTTCGAGAAGGCGCTGCCCATGAACACGGGCGCCGAGGCCGTCGAGACGGCGATCAAGATGGTCCGCAAGTGGGCCTACACGAAGAAGGGCGTGCCCGACGGCAAGGCCGAGATCATCGTGTGCGAGAACAACTTCCACGGCCGCACCACGACGATCGTCGGCTTCAGCTCCGAGGCGCAGTACCGGGCCGGCTTCGGTCCGTTCACGCCGGGCTTCAAGCTCGTCCCCTACGGCGATGTGGAGGCGTTCGAGGCCGCGATCGGCGAACACACCGTGGGCTTTCTGGTGGAGCCGCTGCAGGGAGAGGGCGGCGTGGTCGTGCCGCCCGACGGCTATCTGCGCGACACGGCGCGCATCTGCCGGGAGCGGGGCATCGCGTTCATGGCCGACGAGATCCAGACCGGACTCGGCCGTACCGGCCGGCTCTTCTGCACCGAGTGGGAGGACGTACGCCCCGACGTGCTCATCGTCGGCAAGGCGTTGGGGGGCGGCGTGTACCCGGTGTCGGCGGCGATCGCCGACGGGGAGTTCATGGACGTCTTCCAGCCCGGGGATCACGGCTCGACGTTCGGCGGCAACCCCCTGGGGGCCGCGGTGGGCCGCGCCTCGCTGCGGGTGATCCTCGAGGAGGACCTCGCCACGAAGTCGGACGAGCTGGGAACGTGGTTCATGGAGCAGCTTCGCGCGATTCCTTCCGAGCACGTCGAGGAGGTGCGCGGCCGCGGCCTGATGATCGGAGTCGTGATCCGCAAGGAGTCGGGCACGGCGCGTCCGTTCTGCGAGGCGCTGCAGGCGCGCGGGATCCTGGCCAAGGAGACCCACCACCAGGTGATCCGCTTCGCGCCGCCGCTCATCATCGAGAAGGCGACGCTCGAGGAGGCCCTCGACCACATCGAGGACGTCCTCAAGGGCGGGGTCTGACGTACCGGCCCCGATGAGCGCGCCCGGACGGCC
>RFGQ01000105.1 GCA_003695865.1 Gemmatimonadota bacterium
AATCCCGCCGCGGAGATCAGCGGCAGCGCAAGGATGGCAGCGAAGCGGCGTAGCCTCATCGTTCGCACGTCCTCCGTCGTTCTGGTTGGAAAGCCTGAGCACGGCCGCGGTGGAGTTCGCCGCGAGTGCACACCCCGTAACGCGTAACGGCGTTCGAAGGTGCCCAACCCCGCGTGCCCGGCGCCCGACCACGCTCGCTCATCACTGTCTTCGCTGTCCGGTCCGCGGCTTCGCCGGGCGCCACGGGTCACGTGGTCGAGCCGTCGAAACGTTCCCACCGCGGCGCGCACCGGCCGCTGGCGGCCCAAGCCGGCGCGTCCGATATTGGCCACCCCCTCAACGCCAAGGAGGACTCCGTGCGCTCCGTGTCTCAGGCCCCTCGCCTCGCGCTCGCTCTGTCGGCGCTCCTGCACCTCGGCGCAGCCCCGACCGCTTCAGCGCAGTCGACCGACGCACTCAAGCGGGAGGTGCTGCGAGAGGTCGAGTCGATGCAGAAGCTGTCGCAGGAGATGGTCGACATGATCTTCTCGTTCTCGGAGCTGGGCTTCCAGGAGTACTGGACGGCCGACTACGTGACGGGAATCCTGGAGGCGGAGGGGTTCCGCATCGAGCGGGGCTGCGCGGGCATGCCCACGTGCTATGTGGCCACGTGGGGAAGCGGGAGCCCCGTCATCGGATTCATGGGAGACATCGACGGGCTGCCCGAGACCTCGCAGAAGCCGGGCGTCGCCTACCACGATCCCTTGATCGAGGGGGGACCCGGGCACGGCGAGGGCCACAACAGCGCGGCGGCGGTCGACGTGGTGGCTGCGATCGCGACGAAGCGGGTGATGGAGCGGCACGGGCTCCCGGGCACGCTGAAGGTGATCCCCGGCGTTGCCGAGGAGTTGGTCGCGAGCCGCACCTACATGGTGAACCAGGGGCTGTTCGAGGGCATGGACGTGATGCTCTCGACGCATATCTCGCGCGGTTTCTCGACGGCCTACGGCATCTCGGGGTCCGGGCTGGTGTCGACCCTCTTCACTTTCCACGGCACGTCCGCCCACGGCGCCGGGTCGCCCTGGCGTGGACGCTCGGCGCTCGACGCCGTCGAACTCATGGACGTGGGCTGGAACTTCCGGCGTGAACACCTGCGTCTGCAGCAGCGCTCCCACTCGGTCATCTTCAACGGCGGCAACCAGCCGAACGTCGTGCCTTCCGAAGCGTCGGTCTGGTACTACTTCCGTGAGTTGGACTACCCGCACATCCGCGAGCTGCACGAACTGGGGCGTACGATGGCCGAGGCGGCCGCGATGATGACCGGGACCACGGTGACGGAGCGCGTGCTGGGTGCGGCGTGGCCGTCGAACATGAGCAAGCCGCTCGCGGAGCGCATGCACGCCAACATTCTGGCGGTGGGCATGCCCGAGTGGAGCGAGGCGGACCAGACGCTGGCCCGGGCCGCTCAGCGAGAACTCGGCGTGCCCGAGGTGGGGTTGCCCACCGAGGTGGAGCAGGAGCTCCGCGAATCGGACCAGGGGATGGGCGGGGGCAGCGACGACATCGCGGAGGTCTCGTGGAACCTTCCCACCGTGCGCCTGCGCTATCCGGGCAACATCCCGGGGATGACCGGGCACCACTGGTCGAGCGGCATCGCCATGGCCACGCCGATCGCGCACAAGGGCGCGAACTACGGTGCACGCGTGATCGCCATGACCGCGGTCGAGCTGGTCAACGAGCCCGACCTGGTGGCCGAGGCCTGGCGCTACCACCGCGAGGTCACGACCAAGGACCATACCTGGGTGTCGCTGATTCCCGAGGGCACCGATCCGCCCACGTTCCTGAATGCCGAGAAGATGGAGCGCTTCAGGCCGCGGCTGCAGGAGCTGCGTTACGACCCGGCGCGCTTCGACACGTACCTCGAGCAGTTGGGAATCGTCTATCCCACCGTGCGTGCGCCGGCGGATTCGGCGGGAGCGCCGGCGGGGGGCGGGGGCGGATGATCCGGTCCGGGCGTCCCCCGGGCTCCTACGGGCGGAACGGCGGCCTTCCGAGGGCCGCGCCCGGGTGACCGGTTCGCGCGCCCCCCGGAGCGGGCCCGGGCCGTGAGCGACCCGGGCGGTGTGGGGGGGCGCGGGGAAGAGCCCGGGCCCGCGGGGCTGTGGGCGGACCTGAAGGAGGCGGTGCGCGGCTCGCGGCGCACGCTCACCGAAGGTTCGATCTCGAGGGCGGTCGTGCTGCTGGCCGTCCCCATGGTCCTCGAGATGGTCATGGAGTCGGTCTTCGCGGTCGTCGACATCTTCTGGGTGTCGCGGCTGGGGCCGCAGGCGGTGGCGGCGGTCGGGCTCACCGAGTCGCTCCTCACTCTCATCTACACCGTAGCGATCGGCCTGAGCATCGGAGTCACCGCGATGGTCGCGCGCCGCGTGGGAGAGGGCGATATCGACGCGGCCGGCCGCGCGGCGGCCCAGGCGGTGCTGCTCGGGCTGGGCACGGCCGCGGTGCTCGGCCTGGGCGGGTACCTGGCGGCGGAGGCGCTGTTGCGCGTCATGGGGGGCGACGCCGAGGTGGTCGGGGTCGGCGCCCGATACGCGCGCCTCATGCTGGGCGGCAACGTCGTGATCCTGCTGCTCTTCCTGATCAACGCGGCGTTTCGCGGGGCGGGTGACGCCGCGGTGGCCATGCGCGTGCTGTGGATCGCCAACGGCGTCAACCTCATCCTCGATCCTCTGCTCATCTTCGGTCCGGGTCCGTTCCCGGAGTTGGGCGTGACCGGGGCGGCTACGGCCACGCTCATCGGGCGCGGGACGGGCGTGGCGATTCAGCTCGCCGTGCTGCTACGGGGGCTCGGCCGCCTGAACGTGCGCCCCGCTCACTGGTTGCCGCAGCCGGCGCTCATGTGGCGCCTGATCCGACTGTCGGCCTCAGGGACGTTGCAGACGTTCATCGGCACGGCGAGCTGGATCGGGCTCATCCGGATTCTGGCGGGGTTCGGTTCGGTCGCGGTGGCCGGCTACACGATCGCGATCCGCATCGTGCTCTTCGCGCTGCTGCCCGCCTGGGGGATGAGCAATGCGGCCGCCACACTCGTGGGGCAGAACCTGGGCGCGGGCGAACCCGAGCGGGCCGAGCGTTCCGTGTGGATCGCCGGGGCTCTCAACCTCGCCTTCCTGGGTGTCGCGGGCGTGATCTTCGTCGCCGGCGCCGGGCCGATCGTCGGTGCGTTCACCGACCACCCCGAGACCGCGCGCATGGGCACCCTGGCGCTCCGCACGATCGCCGCAGGCTTCTTCTTCTACGCCTACGGCATGGTGTTGCAGCAGGCCTTCAACGGTGCGGGCGACACCTGGACCCCCACCTGGATCAACCTCGTCTGCTTCTGGCTGTGGGAGATCCCCCTGGCCTGGGCGCTGGCCCACGTCTGGGGCCTGGGGCCCTGGGGCGTCCACCTTGCCGTGACGATCGCTTTTTCCACGCTCGCGGTGGTGGCCGGACTCCTCTTCCGGCGTGGGCGCTGGAAGACGGTGCGCGTCTAGGCCCCTGCGGCGCTCAGAGTTCGAGCGTTCCGGCGGGCCCCCGGATCCGGGCGCGTAAGCCGGCACCAGAGGCGGGCTCGACGTGCAGGCTCACCCCGAGGGCCACGAGCACCTCCGCGATGCGTCCCGGATCGGGATGGAGACCCTGGAAGCGTTCGAGTACACACGCTTCGGGGAGGTCCTCACAGGGGTGCGCCCGCCCCGTCCATTCGATCGGGAAGGGGATCACGCCCCCTTCGGGCGGAGGGTGGGGCAGCGCGAGCCGCCAGCTCAGTACCGTGCCGTCCGGCCGCACACGGCGGCCGTCGCGCACGGGGCCGAACGGGACGCTCCACTCGCGAGCACGCAGCACGTAGGCGGTGGGATCGCGCCGGCGCACTGCCCACGTAAGGAGCCGCGGGGGGTCGCCGGCCCCCAACCCGAAGGGACGTCCGCCCTCGGGCTCAGGCTGCTCGGGGTCGGGGGCGAGCACCTCCAGGTAGCGGCCGGCCCCCAGGCTCACCAGCGCGTTGCGCGTGCCCCAGCCGGGGTGGCTGCCGCCGGGGACGGGGCGCACACCCAGCCGGCGCTCGAGATCGT
>RFGQ01000106.1 GCA_003695865.1 Gemmatimonadota bacterium
ATCACGGTCAGGTTTCAGTGGGGGCGGGCCCGCGCGCGGGCGGGCTTCAGCCGGCGGTGGCGCGCACGGGGGGCGCCGCCGACGGCCGGTGTGTGTCAGAGGGCGGGATGGCTCGCGTGGTGCGCATGGGTCGTGCCTCTGGAAGGGTTGGCATTATGCCGCCGGCCCGGCGTGTGTCAAGAGCAATTATCTGAACTCAGTCGGCGGATTATGCCAGACGCGACAGAATCTCGTGTTCAAAGATCGGGATCAACCGTTCACGGAAGCTGCGCTCGATCCACGGCGTATGGCCGCACTCTGGGAGAAGGACGAACCGGGTCGGGGCTTCTAGGCTGTCGAGAGCCAGCCTGACGGCGTCGGCGGGGTGCGGGTCGTGATCGCCGTGAATCGCAGTGATCGGGCAGCGGACGGCCCTGAGGCTCTCCCACAACGACCCCGAGGCGCGCATCGCGGCGGCTTGGGGCCAGACCGTATCGTAGACGTCGGCGCTGCAGCGCAGATGAGCGAGCCAGGCAGCGTAGGCCTCGGCATCCGGGTCGAACGCGTCCAGCCGAGCGATGTGGGCGCCGAGCCGGGTGAAGGCGTGGTCGCTGCTTGCGCCTCGCTCCCGATTGACCGAGCGGAGAAGGGCGTTCATTGTCGCCCCGTCGCCCTCGGCCATACGATCCTCGCGCGTGCTGGTGATCCGTCGCGCATCGGATTCGTCGAACGGTGGGCAGCCGATGAGCACGATCCGGCGTGCGAGGCGGTGTCGCGCCGCCACGAGCACGCTCGACCATGCCCCGTAAGAAAAACCAACAAGCGTGGCGTGCGAGACGCCCGCGCGTGCCGCCGCCTGCAACACCTGATCGATGTGGGCATCTACCGATGACGCATCGCATGTCGGCTCGATGATCGTGCAACGCCCCGCGAGCGCATCGGCGAGGGGCGCGACATCGCCGGCCGCGCCGGGCCCGCCGTGGATGAGGAGAATTGGTGAGCCACCCACGGGCGCATCGTAGGGGCTCGCCGCGCGCCGGCGCTCGCTAGGATGCCGGCGTGCCCGACCCCTTCCATCTCGCGTTCCCGGTGAGGGACCTCGCCGAGGCCCGGGCGTTCTACGGCGGGCTGCTGGGCTGCGCCGAGGGCCGC
>RFGQ01000107.1 GCA_003695865.1 Gemmatimonadota bacterium
CGGTGTGTCGGTGCCGAGGCGGCGGCGCCGCGAAGCGGCTTGCGGAACAGCCCGCCCGCGCGAGGGATAATGGAAACGGACGACGCCTCGAACCTGGAGCGCCCGATGCTGATCCGACGCCCCGACGACATCCCCTCGTCGGAGATCACCCCCGAACACGTCTATCTGAACCGCCGGCGCTTTCTGGGAGCGGCGGCCGCCGGAGCGGCGCTGGCCGCGCTTCCGTCACGCCTGCGGGCCGGCCTTCGGTCGGCGGCGCCAAGAGCCGGCCACGATCGCGCCCACGGTCCGAGCGGCGGGGTGGCGGGGCGGGCAACGGCGCCGGGCCTCCCGCAGAAGGACTGGAGCAAGGTGCGCTCCGAACTCGACGAGCCTCTCACGCCCTACGAGGACGTCACGACGTACAACAACTACTACGAGTTCGGCACCCTGAAGGGAGACCCGGTCCGCCACGCCCAGGACTTCGAACCGCGGCCGTGGAGCATCCAGGTGGACGGGCTGTGCGCCAAGCCGGGGCACTACGACCTCGAGGACTTCATCGTGCCGTCCCGGATCGAGGACCGGGTCTACCGGCTGCGATGCGTCGAGGCGTGGTCGATGGTCGTTCCCTGGCGCGGCTTCCCGCTCAAGGACGTCATCGACCGGGCGGAGCCGCTCGGCAGCGCCCGCTTCGTGGAGTTCACAACGCTCTACGACCCCGAACGCATGCCGGGCCAGCGGCGCGCCGTGCTCGACTGGCCCTACGTCGAAGGCCTGCGTCTCGACGAGGCCCGCCACCCGCTCACCATCCTCGCCACCGGTCTCTACGGGCGCGACCTGCCGAACCAGAACGGCGCGCCGCTGCGCCTGGTGGTGCCCTGGAAGTACGGGTTCAAGAGCATCAAAGCGATCGTGCGGATGCGCTTCACCGAAGAGATGCCCGCCACGACCTGGGCCATGGCGATCCCCAACGAGTACGGGTTCTTCGCGAACGTGAACCCCGAAGTGGATCACCCGCGCTGGTCGCAGAAGCGCGAGCGGCGCATCGGTGAGCTGCGCCGCCGGCGGACGCTCCCGTTCAACGGATACGCCGAACAGGTCGCGTCGCTCTACGCGGGCATGGACCTGCGGCGCTGGTTCTGACGCGAGCAACGGCCGTCTCGGCGCGGGAGTGGACGAGCACGTGACGCAGGCCCCGACGTCGCCCCTCGCGCTCGGGGTGGACGCGCGGGCGGCGAAACTGGGCGAGTCGGTTCTGCGGCGCCGGCGGGTTGCGCTGTTGCGCGCCGGGGTGTGGGCGCTCGGCCTGTGGCCCACGCTGCGTCTGGGTTGGTTGGCCTGGAGGGACGGCCTGGGCGCCAATCCGATCGAGGCACTGCTCCACCGCACCGGAGACTGGACGCTCGTCTTCCTGCTGGTCACGCTCGCCGTGACGCCGCTCCGCCGCCTCACCGGCTGGAACGTCCTCATCCAGATCCGCCGGCCGTTGGGCCTGTTCGCCTTCTATTACGCGAGCCTCCACTTCCTCGGCATGTACCTGGTGCTCGACCAGACGCTCGACTGGGAGTTCATCTGGGAGGACATCGCGGAGCGTCCCTTCATCACGGTGGGCTTCGCAGCCTGGCTGATCCTCGTGCCGCTCGCTCTCACGTCGACCCGGAGCGCGGTGCGCCGGCTAGGGCGCCGCTGGGCGCTGCTGCACCGCGGCGTTTACGTCGCCACGGCGCTCGGTCTGGTCCACTTCTACTGGAAGGTGAAGGCCGACACCTTCTGGCCGCTCGTGGCGATCGGTGTGTTCGCCGTCCTCATGGCCGCCCGCTGGTGGGCCCGCCGGGTGGCGCGCCCGGTCGCGCGGGGCACTTGACCGGCCTGGGCCGGGGTGTAGTTTTTGCGCATGGCGGCCGGGGGCACATCCGGCCGGCATCAGGTGGCGAGTTCGAAGGCGGTGGTCTTCCTCGGGGAGCCGCCGCCTTTTGCGTGCCGGGGTTCGGCACGTCGCCGGCGCGGGCAGTTCCGCGCAGGCTGTAGTCGGTAGGAGCGGGTCTTCCGTCTTCCCGCCGAGCAGCAACATCAACACTCTATGGGGAGCGGCAAGATGCGCACCACCGGAACCGTCAAGTGGTTCAACCCGGACAAGGGCTTCGGCTTCATCACCCCCGATGACGGCCAGAAGGACTGCTTCGTCCATCACTCGGCCATCCAA
>RFGQ01000108.1 GCA_003695865.1 Gemmatimonadota bacterium
AGCTTCTTGAGTCCGACGACGAAGAGAACGGCGGACAGCAGGTAGGCCAGTTCGACTGCGAGCGTGAGGTCCATGGCGGCCTACCGTTTCCGGAACATCTGCAGCATGCGGTCGGTGACCATGAAGCCGCCGACCACGTTGATCACCGCCATCACGATCGCGGCCACGCCGAGCCACTCGACCAGCGGTGTGTCGGCCTGCGCCGACACCACCAGCGCACCGATCACCGCGATGCCCGAGATGGCGTTGGCCCCCGACATGAGGGGCGTATGCAGCGTCGGCGGCACCTTGGTGATGACTTCGCGCCCCGCCAGGGTCGCAAGGACGAAGACGTAGAGGCCGACCACCATCTCGCCCATTGTACCTCCTTCGGCTGTGGAACCCCGGGCCGCCCGGCACCCGGGACGTGGCTCAGGCCGGACCGGCCAGCGCCTGTTTGGTCCGCTCGTTACGGATCTCACCGCCGTGCGCGACGCACGTGGCCGCGATGATCTCGTCCTCGAAGTCGAGCGTGAGCGCGCCCTCCTCGTCGATCATCTCGCGCACGAACGTGACCACGTTCTTCGAGAACATCTCGCTCGCGTGCACCGGAAGGGCGGCGGGCAGGTTGAGCGGTCCCATCACGCGAACCTCGCCGTGAGTGACCGTCTCGCCGGCTCGCGTGACCGCGCAGTTGCCGCCGCTTTCGCCCGCCAGATCGACGACGACCGAGCCCGGTTTCATGGTGTCGAGCATGGCCTCGGTGATGAGGAGCGGGGCGGGCTTGCCCGGGATCTGGGCGGTGGTGACGACCAGGTCGGCGTCGGCGATGTGCCGGGCGATCAGGTCCAGTTCCTTCTGGTGCTGGTCGTCGCTCAGCTCGGCCGCGTAGCCTCCCTCGCCCTCGGCCGTGACCTCTTCTTCGGCCTCGATGAACGTGGCACCCAGGCTCTCGACCTGCTCCTTGACGGCGGGCCGCACGTCGAACGCCTCCACGCGGGCGCCGAGGCGCCGCGCCGTGGCGATCGCCTGCAGGCCGGCGACGCCTGCGCCCAGCACGAGCACCTTGCCCGGCCGGATCGTGCCGGCGGCCGTCATGAACATGGGCAGGAAACGGTGAAGCGCGTCGGCGCCCATCAGGACCGCCTTGTAGCCCGCGACCGTGGCCTGGGACGAGAGCACGTCCATGCGCTGCGCACGCGTGATCCTGGGAATCAGCTCCAGCGCGAACGCGGTGATGCCCGCCTCGGCGAGGCGGGCGATGCGCCGGGGATCGGTGAGCGGGTTGAGCAGCGACACCAGAACGGTCCCCCGGGCCAGCGCGGCGATCTCTTCGTCGTCGGGGGGCTGCACCTTCAGGACGATGCTCGCGTCCGAGAGGACCGCGGCGCGATCGGGCGCCACCTCGGCGCCGGCGTCGCGGTACGCCTGGTCGGGAATGTGGGCCCCGGCGCCCGCGCCGGCCTGAACGCTCACCGAGGCACCCGTGCGGGTCAGGTCGGCCACGGACGAGGGGGTCAAAGCGACCCGCGTCTCGTGCGCGGCCGTCTCCGCGAGAACGGCGACCTTCATGGACCACTCCCGTGTCAGGGGTGACCGATTGCGGGGCTCCCGCGCGGGGACCCGCGGCCCAAGCTCGGGCCCGCCCGTCCCCCGCGCTGTCGGGAGCTCTCGGTCGCCGGCTGTAGGGAGTCTCCCGACAGCCGGGGCGCCCCCACGCACCCTGCGGACCGAGATCGGCCCGCCGTCGGAACCGGGGTGGATCCGCTTGCGCCGACGGCGGGCCCCGGCGCACCATACCCGGCGCCGCCCCGGAATTGCAAGGGGGCGCGCGTCCACCCGCCCGACGGAGGCTCGCTTCAGATGTCACCGAAACCCGCCACGGACACGCCGGCGTCGGCGCCCGGCACCGCCCTCGATCGACGCACCTTCATGGCGCGATGCGGTGCACTCGGCCTTTCGGGCACGCTGCTTCCCGGCGTGCTGTGGGCCCGCCTGCAGCAGGTGCCCGAGGTCACGACCGAAATCCTCGCCGACGCCGAGAAGGTGGCCGGGCTCAGCTTCACGCCCGAAGAGCGCGAACTCATGGTGCGGGGGCTCAACCAGAACCTCCGCTCCTACGCGGCGCTGCGGGAGCAGGCCATCCCCAACGAGGTGCCGCCGGCGCTCGGCTTCGATCCCACGCCGCCCTGGCGCACCCCGCCGTCGGGACCCGACGTATTCCGGCCGACCCGGACCGCGGTGTCGAGGCCGGCGGACCTGAACGAGGTGGCGTTCTGGCCGCTCACCCACCTGGCCGAGCTCGTGCGCACGAGGCAGGTGAGCGCCGTCGAACTCACCCGGCTGTACCTGGATCGCCTTGCGCGGCACGGGCATCGGCTCGAGGCCGTGATCACGGTCACCGAGGAGCGTGCGCTCGCGCAGGCCGAGCGCCTGGACGAGGAACTCGCACAGGGACGCTACCGCGGGCCGCTCCACGGCATCCCCTGGGGGGCGAAGGATCTGCTGGCCGTGCGCGGCTATCCGACCACCTGGGGCGCCAAGCCCTTCGAGAGCCAGGTGCTCGACGAAGACGCCACGGTGGTACGGCGCCTGGACGAGGCCGGCGCCGCGCTCGTGGCCAAGCTCACCCTGGGCGCCTTGGCGATGGGGGACGTCTGGTACGGGGGACGGACGCGCAACCCCTGGAA
>RFGQ01000109.1 GCA_003695865.1 Gemmatimonadota bacterium
GTGCAGTAGCGGGTGAGCGGCACCATCGTGTCGCCGTGTCCGCCGAGCACGAGCGCCTGGATGTCTTCGACGCTCACGTCGGCCTCGAGCGCGATGAACGAGCGGTAGCGGGCCGTGTCGAGCACGCCCGCCATGCCGATCACCCGCTCCCTCGGGAACCCGGTCGTCCGCATCGCCACGTAGGCCATCACGTCGAGCGGGTTCGAGACCATGATGATGATCGAGTCGGGCGCGACCCGGGCGATCTCCTTCGAGACCGATTCGACGATCCCCGCGTTGGTGCGCAGAAGGTCGTCGCGGCTCATGCCCGGCTTACGGGCGATCCCGGCGGTGACGATGAAGATGTCGGAGCCGGCGGCCGGCTCGTAGTCGGTGGCGCCCACCACGCGGCTGTCGAAGCCTTCGACGGGTGCGCTCTCCCACATGTCGAGGCCCTTCCCCTGCGGGATGCCGTCGACGACGTCGATGAGGACGACTTCGCGGGCCAGCTCCTTCTCGGCGAGGCGCTGCGCGCAGGTGGCGCCCACGTGCCCCGCGCCCACGACGGTGATCTTGTTGGCGCTCATGAATCCGGTCGTTGAGGGGTGATCCTGCGGTCCCGCGACCGTTGCGGCCGGGGCCGCCGGAAGCTACCCGAGCGAGGGGGGGTCGTCAAAGGGGGGGCAGTCGTGCCCCGGCCTCGCTCAGCCGCCGGTCTGAGAGAGCGCCACCAGACCGCCCGAGCCCCGGTCGCTCCCCTGCACCAGGAAGTGCCGTTCGGGCTTGATGCGCAGGGTCTCCTCGATGAACGGCCTGAGATCGGCACCCGCGCGCAGCGGGTCGCGCAGGTTCGTCTGCTGGCTCCCGAACAGGCACGGCCGCAACTGGCCGTCGGCGGTCAGGCGCATGCGGTTGCACGACGCGCAGTAGTTGTGGCTCATGGGCGTGATGACGCCCACGCTGCCCGGCGCGCCCGGAAAACGGAAGTAGCGGGCCGGTCCGTTTCCGGCCGGTCCGTCGGCCGGTTCGAGGTCGCCGAGTTCGCGCACCCGCTCGAGCGCCTCCGCCGCGGGGACGTAGGCGTCGGCCGAGAGGTCGAGGTTCGAGCCGGTCGGCATGAGCTCGATGAAACGCACGTGCCAGGGGCGTTCGCGGGTGAGGGCCGCGAACTCGGCGATCTCGTCGTCGTTGTGGCCCCGCATCAGGACGACGTTCACCTTGATGGGCTCGAAACCCACCCGCTCGGCCGCCTCCATGCCCGCCAGCACCCGGCGCAGCGTACCCGGCCGCCGCGCGATCGCGTCCATGCGCGTCTCGTCGAGCGAGTCGATCGAAACGTTGATGCGGCGCACTCCGGCGGCGCGGAGCGCCTCGGCCTGTTCGTCGAGCAGCACGGCGTTCGTGGAGAGGGCGATGTCTTCGATACCGTCCACGCCCGCGAGCTGACACACGAGGTCGGGCAGGTCGCGTCGCACGAGCGGCTCGCCGCCCGTGATGCGCAGGCGCCTGAGCCCCATCGCCGCCATCACCCGCACGATATCGGTGATCTCCTCGTAGGACAGCAGCTCTTCGCGGCGCAGCCAGGGCAGGCCTTCGAGCGGCATGCAGTAGACGCAGCGCAGGTTGCACTTGTCGGTCACGCTGATGCGCAGGTATTCGACGCGGCGTCCGAAGCCGTCCTGCATGACCGGGAGGTCGCTCACGAGGCCCCCTGCAGAGAGGGATCGGTGCCCTCGACCCAGGCGCTGCCGCCGTCGGTGTAGTGCTCGTGCTTCCACACGGGCAGCCGGCGCTTGATCGCTTCGATGATCCAGCGCGACGTCTCGTACGCCTCGGCGCGGTGCGGCGTCGCCACGGCGATCGCCACGCTCACCTCGCCGATCCCCAGCTCGCCGATGCGGTGGACGATGACCAACCGGTCGCTACCCGCGCGGCGGACGGCCTCCTCGCCGATCGAGCGCAGCTCCCGCTCCGCCATCGGCACATAGGCCTCGTACCGCATGCCGCGCACCGGGCGCTCGTCGGCGTGGTCGCGCACGACGCCCACGAAGAGGAGCACGGCGCCGTCCTCGGGCGCCGCCAGGCCGTCGAGCACTGCGGCCGGATCGATGGGCTCGGTCGTGATGGCGGTGTGCACCGCTCAGCCTCCGGCCACGGGCGGGATGAAGGCCACCTCGTCGCCGTCCCGGAGCGCGCGGTCGTGCCGGGCGTATTCCAGATTGACCGCCACGGCCGGGTGTTCGGGCAGGGAGGCGAAGCCCTCGCCGCGCCCGCGGAGCCGGGCCAGGAGTTCGGCCACGGTGGCGCCGTCGTCGAGCTCGATGGTCACCTCGGGAGCGCCCACGAGGTCGCGGTAGGTGGCGAAGAAGAGCGTGCGGACGTTCACGGCGCGTTCCTGCCGCCCGGGCTCGAGCGCCGGGCCGAAGGGTGAATCGCGTGTGCCCCGGCGGGCGCCGGGCCCGACGCGGGCGTGAGGGCCGTCGAGTCTATTCGATCCCCTCAGGCACGGCAACGTTCCGCCTCACCGTCGCCGATGGGGAAAACCGCCGGCCCCCGCCGGCACCCCGGCGGGGGCCGGGCGCGAGTGCCGGGGGA
>RFGQ01000110.1 GCA_003695865.1 Gemmatimonadota bacterium
GCTCGGTGAAGGCGAGCCGCTCGGGCGCGCGGCCGGCGGTCGGTCGACCGACGAGCACGACGGCCTCACCTTCGCCCTCGGTGAAGCACGTCTGCACGGAGTCGGCGAGACGGTCGCGCTGATCGGGGGCCGCCTTCACGCGGTCCACGACGACGAGCACCTCGTCGGCCTCGGTCAGGTCGATGCCCAGCGCGCCCGGATCGATGGCGTCCGGCTCGCCCAGGTCGTGGACGCCGCCGGCCGCCCAGACCCGCACGAAGCCCAGGGCGCGGAGGCCTTCGACGACCGCGCCGTGCGTCACCCGCTCGCTCAGGCGCAGCGGGAAGGCCACCTGCAGGGGCGTGCCCTCGTCGAGCGCCAGCAGCCGGTCCACCGCGCCCGAAACCGTGTCGGGGCGCACCTCCTCGCCGCACTCGGGGCAGACCGTCCGGCCCACGCGCGCCCACAACAGGCGCATGTAGTCGTAGACCTCGGTCGCGGTGCCCACGGTGGAGCGACTGGACCGGGCCGGGTTCTTCTGCTCGATGGCCACGGCGGGAGCGATGCCCTCGATCGCATCCACATCGGGCTTTTCCATGCGGTCGAGGAACTGCTTGGCGTAGGTCGAGAGCGACTCGACATAGCGGCGCTGGCCCTCGGCGAAGAGCGTGTCGAGAGCCAGCGACGACTTGCCCGACCCCGACGGGCCGGTGAGGACCGTGAGCGCACGGCGCTTCAGGTCGAGATCGACGTTCTTGAGGTTGTGCTGCCGGGCGCCCCGGATGCGGATGAAGTCGTCCATCGAAGCCCGCGTGAAGGAGAACCCGGGATGATAGCCCACGGCGGGCTGCGGCGGGAGAGGGGACGGCGGCAGGGGCAGGGCAGGGCGCCGACCGGCATGCGAAGGAGGGGGCGCCCCGTCCGGGACGCCCCCTCCAGAGGTGTGATCGGGGCCGCTCCGCCCGCGAGGCGGTCAGTTCGACGCGGGCTCGGGCGTGAAGATGGGCGAAGCTTCCCCGGTCACCTCGATCATGCCCAACGCGCCCTTGTCGAACGCGCGGAAGATCGAATGGTCGACCATGATGAACGTGCCCGGCACGTCGGCCCGGAACTCCGTGATGGCCGCGCCGCCGGCGGGAATCAGCGTCGTCTGCACGTTGTTGCTCACGGCCGTGCCACCCTCGGCGAACACGTTGTCGAAGATCTCGCCGATCACGTGGAACGACGACACCAGGTTCGGCCCGCCGTTGCCCACGAACAGGCGGATGCGCTCGCCCTGCTCGGCCTTGAGGGCGTTCTCGCCCACGAGCGAGCCGACCGAGCCGTTGAAGACCACGTAGTCGGGCTGCTCGCGCACGGCCTTCTCGTAGCTGAACGCCTGCAGTCCCTTCTCGCCGTGTGCGCCGACGGTGTAGAACTCACCCTGCATGACGTAGAACTCGCGGTCGACCGGCGGCAGGCCCTCCTTCGGCTCCACGAGGATCAGCCCGTACATGCCGTTGGCGATGTGCTGCCCGACGGGAGCGAAGGCGCAGTGATACACGTACAGGCCGGGGTTGAGGGCCCGGAAGGTGAACGTGCGCTCCTGGCCCGGGGCCACGATCGTCGCCTTGGCGCCTCCGCCCGGTCCGGTCACGGCGTGCAGATCGATGTTGTGCGGCACGCTGCTCGTCGGGTGGTTCTTGAGGTGGAACTCGACCTCGTCCCCCTCCCGAACGCGGATGAAGCTGCCGGGCACCGTCCCCCCGAAGGTCCAGAACGTGTAGTCGACGCCGTCGGCCAGCCGCTTGGTCACCTCGACGGTCTCGAGGTCGACGCGCACGTGGGCGGCGTAGTCGCGAGTGATCGGGGGCGGTACTTCCGGTGGAGACGTGAGAATGGCGACCTCACTTCCCTCGATGGGCGGAAGTTCGGGGTCGTCCATGGCGGCCCGGGTCGCCCGTCCGCTCGTGTAGTCGCCGCCGGCCACGACGGCGGCAACGAGGAGAAGCGTGGCGCCGAGCACCACCAGGGCCTTGGGGCCAGCGAACCTGTTCATCGGTCGGTGCCTCCGGAGTGAGTCATCGGGGCCTGCCGCAACCTCCGTGCGACCGGCGCCCGCTAATTCGTCATATGTGGATGATATTATCGGCCACACATCTCCGGACTGGCGTCGGGAGTCTTCCGCGACCGCGTGTGGGAGAATTCCCCTCCCCTCCTCCGCACATGCCCGTACGGCTCAGGGCGATCCGCCGTATGCGATCCCTGACCACACGACGGCGACGGCCCGGGCACTCCAGTCGGCCGGGATCGGGTCGCCCGCCGCCCAGCGCGCCAGAAAGGCCCCGAGGAGGAGCTGCACGGCCGCATCGAGGTCGGCGTCCTCACGGACGCTGCCCTGCGCGCGGGCCCGCTCGAGCGTCGAGCGCAGGGCATGGGCCGCCGGGCCGATCACCCGCCGGCGGTACTCGGCGAGCAGTTCGGGGCGCTCATCGGCAGCCGCGAGCAACGCTCCCAGAAGTCTCCCGTCCCGCCCGCGGGTCAGCCTGGCGCCGATCCGCTCGAGCTGCACCGCGAGGGCTTGCCGCGGGTCGGATGGAACGCCCGCGGGCGCTTCGGTGCTCGATATCGAAGCCAGCGCCGCCCGCAGGAGCGGATCGGCTCCGGGCCACCGGGCATACACCGTGGGCTTCGACACCCGCGCCCGGCGGGCGATCTCGGCGATCGAGATTCCCCCCACCCCGTGCTCGGCCAGGACGTCGAGCGCAGCCTCGAGCACGCGGGGCGCCACGCTGTCGTCCCGCGGGCGTCCGCGCCGGGGCGGCGCCGCACCTTCCGGAGGGTCGTGTCGTGGTTCGTTCAACATTCTTTACGATACGGTATCGTAAATCTCCGTGCAACGGACCCGACCTCCGTGCAACGCCTGCCTCCCAACCCCTCGGGCCCCGCGCCGCGGCCTGGCGGACACCGGGCCTGTGCTTGCCCACGCCGCTCGAGCGTCCCTAGGTTGCGGCGGCTCCCGTTTCGGGGGCGTCCGCCTCGAATCCGGAGTCCCGGCCGCGCCCGCCGCGGGTGAGCGACCCGCACCTCGACCATCCGCGGCCCAGCAGGTCGCCCCGACAAGGAGTCCCCATGTTTCGCCTCGTACTGATCGCCGCGCTGCTCTACGGCGCCTGGACCGGAATCGACGGCCTGCTCGTCAACGTCTCGGCCATGGGGGGGCCCGACGAGGTCGCCATCGCCGACATCGAGGCCAACACGGCCGACGTGGGCCGCTGGGTGCGCGTCACCGGCGGCACGGCCCATCCCAGCGTGGCCCGCGTGAGCGAGGGAAGCTCGACGACCGCCTACCTCGTGGCGTTCATCTCGCCCGAGCGTTACTGGACCACCTACGACGAGCGCGGTGACCTGCTACCCGACGACGAACGCCTCGGCGACGGGGGTGCTGCAGTGGTGGCCCGCCTGAAGCCGGGCTACGACATCGACGCGATCGTGGCCGAAGACACCTACCTGGTCCAGGGCGTGACCACACTCGGCGTCGACAGCGACATCCGCAGCTACTTCAGCGAAAGGAACGTACCGCTGGCGAACCACGCGATTCTCGTGGAGCTGGACCGCGCGCCGCGCCCGGTGCTCGCCAACCTGGGCATCGTCGCGGGCACCGCCCTCGGTCTGCTGCTGATCGTCGGCTCGTTCTTCGCAGGCAAGGAGGAAGAGGCGGCCTGACGGGGGCTGCGGCCTCCGGCCCCGGCCGTGCTCGTCTGCACACGCGCCCGCGGGCCGCCGTGCTCGCACCTCAGACGTCAGAAAGGACTTCGATGACCCGCCCCAAGCAGTGCCCCCTCGCCGAGCGCCGCGACGGACGTCTCTGGTTCAAGGTGCTCGGGCCCGACGAGCTCCCCGAGGGCCGTGTGATGCCCGTCACGTGCGAGCGCCACACCGTCTGCGTGACCCACTTCGAGGGCGAGTTCGCGGCGCTCGACAACCGCTGCCCCCACCAGGGCGGGCCGCTCGGCGAGGGCTCGATCGAGAACGGCTTCCTGCGCTGTCCGTGGCACGGATGGGACTTCCACCCCATCACCGGCAAGCCCCCGGGGGGCTACGACGACGGGGTCGACACCTATCCGGTCGAGGTGCGCACCGACGGAGTGTACGTCGGTTTTCCGGAGCCGACGCCGCACGAACGCACGGTCTCCGATCTGATGGTCGACACGCTGACCCGGTGGGGCGTGAGGCACGTGTGGGGCATGGTCGGGCACTCGAACCTGGGCTTCGCCGACGCCATGCGGCGCGCGGAGGAGGACGGACGCCTCCGCTACTATGGGATCCGGCACGAGGGAGCGGCGTCCTTCGCCGCCTCGGCCTACGGCAAGCTGACGGGGCGGCCCGCCGCCTGCTTCTCCATTGCGGGGCCGGGTGCCACCAACCTGCTCACAGGCCTGTGGGACGCCAACGTCGACCGCGCGCCCGTCCTGGCGCTCACCGGGCAGGTCGACACACAGGTGCTGGGTCCCGGCGCCTTCCAGGAGGTCGATCTGGTGGCTGCTTTCGGGAAGGTGGCGCAGTGGTCGCAGACCGTGCTGCCGGGGAGCCGGCACGCCGAACTCGTCAACCTGGCGCTCAAGAGCGCGATCCTGAACCGCGGCGTGTCGCACCTGATCCTGCCCGACGAAGTGCAGACGCTGCCCGAGCCCGAGGGGGCAGAGCCCGGTGGGCCCGAGGGCCGCGTCACGCCCCGTGAAATCGCGCCGCCCGAGACCGCGTTCGACGAAGCCCTCGACGCGCTCCGCAAGGCCGAGCGTCCCGTGATCATCGTCGGGCACGGAGCGCGCTTCTCGATGGACGCCGTCGTGGCACTCGCCGAGCGCCTGCGTTGCCCGGTCGTCACCACCTTCAAGGCGAAGGGCCAGATCTCGGACCGGCACCCGCTGGGCTGCGGCGTGCTGGGCCGGTCGGGCACACCGGTGGCGAGCTGGTTCATGAACGAGGCCGACCTGTTGCTCGTGTTCGGGGCCTCGTTCTCGAATCACACGGGCATCACACCCAAGAAGTTCACCATACAGGTGGACTTCGATCCCATGATGCTCGGCAAGTTCCACGCCGTGGACGTACCGGTCTGGGGCGAGATCGGCGTGACGGCCGGCCGCCTGCTCGAGGCGCTGAACGCCGGCGCGACCGCGGCGCAGGACCAGCGCGGTGAGATCGCAGAGCGGTGGCGGATCTGGCGCGCCGAAAAGGCGTCGCGGCTCGAGGATGATCGCGGCGAGGGGATCAGCGCCATCCGCGTCTTCGACGCACTCGGCCGCCAGGTCCCCGGGAACGCGATCATGCCCGTCGACGTCGGCAACAACACCTACTCGTTCGGACGCTACTTCGAGTGCACGGAGCAGCGTGTCCTGATGTCGGGCTATCTCGGCTCGATCGGCTTCGGGCTGCCCGCCGCGCTCGGCGCTTGGGCCGCGACGCAGGAAGAGGACGGACCCTTCTTCGGGCGCTCGGTGGTGTCGATTTCGGGGGACGGCGGCTTCGCACAGTACATGGGCGAGTTGACGACGGCGGTCCGCTACGGCATGGGCATCACCCACGTGCTCCTCAACAACGCCGAACTCGGAAAGATCTCGAAGGAGCAACGTGCGGCCCACTTCGACGTCTGGCAGACCGAACTCGTCAACCCGAACTTCGCGGCGTTCGCCGACAACTGCGGGGCGCTCGGCATTCGCGTCGAGCGCGCCGGCATGCTCGACGAGGCGATCGCCGAGGCGCTCGCCCACGACGGGCCCGCACTCGTCGAGGTCATGACGGACCCGCTGCTCGTGTGAGCGCCTCACCCCACGCCGACCCTGGCGAGCGGCGGCCCGGCGTGCCATAGATACCCCGCTTCCCGACGAGGCCGACCCCATCCGGTGGAGGTGTACGATGGCCGGCTTTCAGCAGAACGCCCGGGACACCCGCTCCACGCTGAGGGTGCTGATCACGCTGGCGCTCGTTGCCGGCCTGCTGATGTGGCCTCCTGTGAGGGCACTCCCGCTCTGGCAGAAAACGCTCCTCGCCGTGGGCGCCGCCCTCGCCCTGTCTCTCCTCGGCGAGCTGACGCCGTCGCGCCGCGCGCACCGGCAGAGGCTCCGCCGCCTCCGGCTCCTCGCGTCCGTGCTGGGCGGCGCGCAGCCGCCGCCGGGGTACGACCTCGACGCCGAGTGCGCGTGGGCATGCGAGGACCGGATCGAGGGCGCCGACGACCTGATCGCCGCGAGCCACGAGCTGCGCAGCGCAGCGGCGGCCGACGGACCCCTGCGCCGCCCGGCGCTCCTCGTCCTCATGGCCCACAGCCCGATCTACGACTCCGAAGTCCTCGAGCTCGTGCGCGCGGGACTCGATCTGCTGCGGGGCAGTCCCCTCACGGACGCCCAGCGCCGGCGGCTCGAGCTGTGGGAGGCGGCGCTGGGGCCGGAGCAGGGCCCCCGGGCACCGTAGGCGCCCGCGCTGCCTGGTCGCACCGGGCCCTGCCTGCCGGCATGCGAGCCCGGCCGCACCCATCTCGATCACACTGCCGTTGACCCCTCGCCCCAGCAGTGTATCTTGGTCCGTGGTTGAGATTGGTTCTCATTCGCACGCCTGGGCGTGCATGCACGATAGATCGAGACACCGAGGCTTTCCCATGACACTGCTTCCCCGGACGGCCCGCTGCGGCCGCATCGCCGTCTTCGCGACCGCCGGCCTGCTGGCCCTGACCGGCCGCGCAGAGGCCCAGGCCGACTCGCTCCGCCTCGACATCGGCGGCTACGGGTCGTTCCGCTACGAGTTGAACGGCAACGACGACATCGCGTCGTCGATGACCCTCAGGCGCTTCGTGGTCACGAGCGACGCGCGTTGGGGCTGGCGCCTGCGCGTGTACTCCGAGATCGAGTACGAGCGCCTCTCCGAGATCGAGGTCGAGCGGGGGGTGGAGCGCGACGCCGGCGGGCTGGAGTTCGAGCAGGAGCTCGAGGGCACCAACGGGAGTGAGATCGCGATCGAGCAGGCCTGGGCGCAGTTCAACCTCACGCCCGACTTCGGCATCCGCTTCGGCGCCGTGCTACCCCCCGTGGGGCGATTCAACATCAACCACGACGACAACGTCTGGAACTTCCCACGCCGGCCGCTGATCGACC
>RFGQ01000111.1 GCA_003695865.1 Gemmatimonadota bacterium
GTGCGTTCCTGCGCGTTCACGCCGGCGCCACGTGGTCGTAGACCGCCTTGAGCGCGGCCTGCGCGGCGCGCTCGCGCACGGCCTCGCGGTCGCCCGCGAAGCGCTCCAGACGGGCGTCGCCGCCGCCCCAGCGGTCGGCCACGGCCAGCCACACGGTCCCCACGGGCTTCGCGGGCGTCCCCCCACCCGGGCCCGCGACCCCGGTGACCGCCACGGCCACGTCGGTCTCGAGCGTCCGCAGAGCCCCCTCGGCCATGGCCCGCGCCACCGGCTCCGAGACCGCCCCGTGCGCCTCGATCAACTGTTCCGGTACGCCCAGAAGCACCGTCTTGGCCCGGTTCGCATACGCGATCACCCCTCCCGCGTACCAGGTCGAGGAGCCGGGCACGTCGGTGATGTGTCGGCCGACGAGCCCCCCGGTGCACGATTCGGCGGTCGCGAGCCGAAGGCCGCGCGCGCGCAGCCGCTCGCCCAGAGCCCCGGCCAGGTCGCCCTCCGGGTCGTCGAATCGGTAGGGCGCCACCACGTCCGCCAGCGCCTCTTCGACGGCCTCGAGGGCGGCCTCGGCCTGCTTCCGTGCCCCTCGCGCGGTCAGGCGAAGGTCCACCCCCCGCAGGTCGGGCAGGTAGGCGACCTCGACGGCCGCACGAATCGCGGCCTCGAGCCCCTCCAGCGCCGCTTCGACCCGCTCGGCCAGCACCGACTCGGGAATCCCGGTCGTGTGAACGCGGCGCACGTGCACCGGGGTCAGCCGCCCCTCGAAGCGGGACGCGAGCAGCGGGCGCACGTGGTCTTCGAACAGGCCCCGCATCTCGCGCGGCACACCCGGCAGCGCGACCAGGAGCGCCTCGCCCACTTCAAGGGCCAGGCCGGGCGCCGTCCCGTACGCGTTCGCAAGCGCGCGCGCCCCTTCGGGGACTTCGGCCTGCCGCAGGTTGGTGGGCGGAAGGCGCTCGTACCCGCGCGCCCGGTACCGCTCTTCGAGCGCCGCCACGATCTCGGGATCGGTGCGCAGGGCCACACCGGCCGCCTGGGCGAGCGCCTCGCGGGTGCGGTCGTCTTCGGTCGGTCCCAATCCCCCCGTCACGAGCACCACGTCGGCGCGCGCCGCCTCGTCCTGCAGGGCCGCCCGGATCGCCGCCGGGTCGTCGCCCACCGTCGTCCGATGCACGACCCGCAGCCCGAGTTCGGCGAGAGCGCGTCCCAGCCAGGCGGCGTTGCCGTCGACCGTGTCGCCCAGCAACAGCTCGTCCCCCACGGTCACCAGGGCCGCGCGGGGGGTGTCCGGCCGGGCGTGCACGAGCTCAGTCACGGACGCCCATGAGCGCCCGGTAGCTCCAGAAGTAGTCGACCATGGAATAGACCGTGAGCACGAGCGCCAGCAGCAGCGTGAGGCCGATCCAGGTGGCGTGAAAGGCCGAGAACGCACGCCACAGCGGATGCGTCCACTGCCCGTCGACGGCCGCCCGCTGCAGGGGGTACCAGAGCAGCAACCCACCCGAGAACAGGTTCTGCAAGAAGGCCTTGTACTTGCCCCACGGGCCGGCGGCGATGATCACGTCGCGCCGCGCCGCCCACTGGCGCAGCAGCGTCACGGCGACCTCACGCCCGAAGATCACCAGCACGACCCACAGGGGAAGCGGCCCCCAGAAGGGCAGCGCCCACTCCCCGCCGGGGCGATGAGAGACGATGTAGAACGGGATGAACGTCGACGCGAGCAGCAGCTTGTCGGCGAGCGGGTCGAGCAGCTTGCCCATGTCGGTGATGAGCCCGTGCTTGCGCGCCAGATAGCCGTCCCACAGGTCGCTCAGCCCCGCCGCGACGAACAGCACGAAAGCTGCGAACTGAGCGGGCACCGAGAGCGACAGCGCCAGCAGGAAGATCACCGGACAGACGGCGATCCGGGTGATCGTGATGAGGTTGGGAAGGTTCAGGCGGCGGGACGCCATGGACGTCAGCTCAGCGACTGGACGACCATCTTGCTCACCGCCGAGAGCGTCTCGAAGACGCCCTTGCCCTCGATCGCGACCGCTTCGAAGTCGGGCACACCGGTCGGGTTGAGCTGGGCGCGGAGCTCCTCGACGGGCATCGCGTTCGACAGGTCGCGCTTGTTGTACTGGATGGCGAACGGGATCTGCGAGAGGTCGTACCCGTACGAGTCCATGTTCTCGTACAGGTTGTGCATGGCCTCGACGTTGGCCTCCATCCGCTCGCGCTGAGAGTCTGCGACGAAGATGATCCCGTCGACGCCCTTGAGGATGAGCTTGCGAGAGGCGTTGTAGTAGACCTGCCCGGGCACCGTGTAGAGATGGAACCGGGTCTTGAAGCCCCGTACCTCCCCCAGGTCGATGGGCAGGAAGTCGAAAAAGAGCGTACGCTCCGTCTCCGTCGCCAGGGAGATCATCTTGCCCTTCGTCTCGGGGTTCACCCGGGAGTAGACGTACTCCAGGTTGGTCGTCTTCCCCCCGAGACCGGTGCCGTAATAGACGATCTTGCAGTTGATCTCACGGCTGGCGTAGTTGATCATCGACATGAGCCGCTACGCTCCTCCCCCGCCGCGACGGGCCACCGGTCGCACCGTGACGTCCCCCACGTGTTCGCGTCTCTCCTGTACGAGGCATCTGGATACGCCGCCGGGCGCCCTCGAGGTCGTCCGCGGACGACGACACTGGTAGAGGATCGGCCGGTTACGCCGTTCTGGAAAGGCGTCCTAAAGTCGGGACTCCCGCAGGGAGAGGCAAGACGGGCGTCCCCCACCGCCGCAGACGGGATCAGGCGCCCGCCGCCGACTGCTCGAGTTCGGCCTCCATGCGGGCCAGCACCGCGCGCGCGCGACGCCGGAGCGAGCGCCGGGATTCCCACGCCGCGTAGTCCCGCAGGAGCGTGATGTTGTCGACGGTGGCCGGCTCGCGAGCGATGTGCCCCAGGGCCGCGAGCCGCCGCAGAAAGCGGGGGCTGAACAGGTCGCGGCTGTGCCGGTCCATCCGGTTGCGCACCACCGCCGCCGCCAACCAGCCGGCGGCCGCCACGCCCAGCACCGCGATTCCCGTGTTCCTCAGCGTTTTCCGGTCCATCCGCATCACATCTCCCGCCGGCCCGCCAGGGCCTCGGCGATCGTCGAGCCGTCCACGTACTCCAGGTCGCTCCCCACCGGGATGCCCCGGGCGAGGCGCGTGATCCGCACACCGTGCGGCCGCGCCGTCTCTTCAAGATACACCGCCGTCGCCTCACCCTCGACCGACGCGCTGGTGGCTACGATGAGCTCGCGCACCGTCCCCTCTTCGAGACGCGCGAGCAGGGGCGCGACGTTGAGCTCTTCGGGCCCCACCCCGTCCAGGGGAGAGAGACGCCCACCCAACACGTGGTAGAGGCCGCGATAACTGCCCGTGCGCTCGATGGCGCCCACCTCGTACGCCTCTTCGACGACGCACAGCGTGCTCGGGTCACGCCCGGCGTCGGTGCACACCTCGCAGAGCTCGCCCTCGCTGAAGTTGCCGCAGCGCGTGCAGGGGCGAACCCGGTCGGCCACGTCCCGCAGCGCACCGGCGAGCCTGCGCGCCTCGTCGGGCGGGCGCTTGAGCAGGTGGTACACCAGCCGGAGCGCCGTGCGAGGTCCGATGCCCGGAAGCCGTGAAAACTCCCGGGTCAGTTGATCGATCGCCGACACGTCGCCCCTCCCGGGAAGACCCGAACCGCCGCGCCCTCAGAGCAGCCCGGGAAGCTGGATCGGCAGCCCTCCCGCCGCCTTACGCACCTCTTCTTCGTACTGCGCTTGCGCCTTCTTCTGGGCCTCGGCCACCGCCGCGAGCACCAGGTCTTCCAGCATCTCCACGTCCGCCGGATCGACGACCGTGGGGTCGATACGTACCGCGCGGACGGTGCCCTTTCCGTCGACGGTGACGGTGACCATCCCGCCTCCTGCCGAGGCCGACACTTCGCGAGCCGCAAGCTCCTCCTGGAGCTGCGACATCTTCGCCTGGAGCTGCTGCCCCATCTGCATCAACTGCTGTAGGTTCGCCATCTTCAAGTCCATGTCAGTACGCCACATAACGCACTTTTATTCAAGTAATTCCAGATCCAGCTCGTCCACCGCCCGCTGCAGCAGCGGCTCGCGCTGGACGAGTTCCTTCAGGCGGTCCTCACGCACCTTGTCCTGCGTGATCCGCAGCGGCCGCCCCGGACGCTCTTCGCCGGCGGCAGCCTGCGCCGTTTCGGCCGACGCCTCGCCTTCGGCGACGACATCGAGCGCCGCCGGTCTATGCAGTACACCGGCCAGGGCCTCTTCGAGCCGTCTGCGCTCGATGCCCTCGCGCAGGCGCTCGACCGCGGGTCCGGGAGGAAGCACGAGCGTGAGGCGCCCGCCCTCGCCGGGAAGCAGCCGCCCGGCCCGGAGCAGCAGGCCCAGCCCGCGCGGCACGCCCTTCCCCTGGTCGAGCAGGCGACTCCACGCCTCCGCGAGGTCCGCGGGCGGCGCCCCGGTCGACCCGTCGCGCGGCGGCTCGGCCGCGGCCTCCGGGAGGGGAGCGGCGTCGCCCGCCGGACGGGCACCCAC
>RFGQ01000112.1 GCA_003695865.1 Gemmatimonadota bacterium
CGGAAGAGGCGTCCGGCCCGTGGTCGTGTGCGCCGGTGTGGCCGGGCCGGGACCCGGCGAGGTCGGCGGTCCTATTCGCCTTCCAGCCAGCGACGGTCCGCGGCCGAGAGCGAATCGGTGCTCTTGCCGCGGTCGAGCACCTTCAGCACCACCCAGCCCACGAACAGGATGGGCGCGACCTTGAAGAGCAGGAACGTGGCGAGCCCGAACCCGATGGAGAGCACCGTACCGACGATCGACAGCACGATGCCCGCCACGATGAGGGTGACCAGGCCCACCGCGAAGAAGGTGAGCAGCGTTCCGATCATGTCGACCTCCACACCCCCGCGGGGGAGAAGAACTCCGTCCGATGCATGCGCCGGGGCCGTCGATCCGGTTCCCGTGGCACATCCTGCACTACGTCGCCGAGCGGCGAAAGGTTCGTTTCGGGCAACGCCTCAGCGAACCCAGACGATGTCGATGCTGCCGAACGCGGCGTCGATCGCGATGTCGATGCGGACGTCGGCGTCCTCGTAGTCGAGCGAATAGTAGGCGTCGCCGCGCTTGACCAGCCCCTGCGCGTCGAAGCCCGTGAGGAACGTGTCCTTCTCGATGCGCACACCCACGCCCTCGGGCAGACGCAGCTCGAGCGCCCCCAGGCCCATGTCGATCGCGACCTCCGCGTCGGCTCGCCACTCACCCGTGAAGTCGAGCGTCAGGTGCCCCACACCGGCGTTCACGTCGATGCGGCGCGCGTTGAGGTTACCGAGCCGGTACGCCTTGAACTCGGCGGCGCCCACGTCGAAGCGGGCACGCCGAATCACCTCGCGGTTGGGCTCCGAGACCTCGAAGCGCGTCTCCGACGCGCCGGTGGCGACGTCGAGTCCCGTCACGCGCAGCCCGCCGATGTCGATGTCGGCCCGCACCGCGCCGAAGTCGAGATTCAGGTCGAGCGGGATGTCGGGCGAGAGGCGCACGTCGAGCTCTCCGCTGCGGTCGTCGCTGCGGATCCGGGTGCGCCGCCCGAGCGACTCGGTTCCGAGTCTCAGGTGGTCACCGTCGAGTTCGGCCACCGGCTCGAACGAGTCCTCGTCGTAGCGGAGCTGCGCGCGGTAGAGCGTGCCCGCTTCGGCAGGACCCACCCGGAATCGCCCGGCTCCATAGAACACGTCCACTTCGAGCGCACCCTCGGTCGAGAGCTGGCGGGCCATGGTGACCGTGCGCCAGCTCTGCGCCTGCACCGGCGCGGCCGTCGCCGCGGCCGTCAG
>RFGQ01000113.1 GCA_003695865.1 Gemmatimonadota bacterium
CGCGGCGGCACGGCTGTGGACGTGCGCGGACCTTGGTGACGACGGACACCCTCGGCAGCCCGCGATGCGACTCGGTAGAGAATCACACCACAGCGTGCGCCGGGGAGGGACCGCCGCGTCAGCGGCTCGAGGAGTACTTCTCCAGCACTGCTGCTCCCCATTCGGGATCGTGCCACAGTGAGACGTAGCTGCCATCGCGTAGGAACACGCCGGGAAAACGCGGCACGACCACCTCACGGCTCGCCCCCGTGGCCGGGTTGACGACGAGTACACGGCGGGGGCGGTCCTGACTGGCAAGATGCGCCGTAAGTGCGATCCACACGAACCCGTCCGGATCGACGGCCATCGACGACCAGCGGGCGGGGGCGGTCGGCTTCAGACCATCCGATCCGGTATTGATGCCCACAGCCGCAGCCCGCGCGCGGAGCCGCGCCAGTTCCCGCTCATCCTCTTCGGTGGGCTCCGGGGGTGAGAGCGCCGGCAGCGGAATGGTATCGGTCCCCCCTTTCGCGTCGGCAGTGACCCGCAGCAGCCAAGGGCTCGACCCGTCCGAAACGAAGAGGCAGGATCCGCTGGAACTCCACAGCGGCTCGCCCTGACCGACGAATACCCCCCGAACGTATCGCCCCCCCGCACCGGGCAGCCGCGGCATGGGCTGGGTACGCCACAGCTTCGCCTCGCTCTCGCCGTCGAGAGAAAGGAACCAGAACTGAAGCGAACGCTCGCCCGTCTGCCGATCGATCCGGTCCGACGCATAGAGCAAACCCCCATCGAAAGGCGCGATGGCGCCTACGGTCTCGGGGAACTCGACCCGCCGGGATACGAACCGTTGAAAGCCACCGCCGATCTTGAACTGCGAGATGCCCCTGTACTCGAACACGAAGAATCGGGCTCCGTCGGCCGCGAGCCAGTCGCCGTGGATCGCGCGTTGATAGCTGAACTCGCCCGGCCCGGACCCCTCTCGACCGTACACTGCCGTGGGACGCAGGGCGGTGTCGAACTCGAGCACCTGCGTGGCACCCGCATCGTAGACCAACACCCCGGACGGGGCGGCGGCAATCCCCCAGACATCCATCAACGCCTCATCCTCGCCCCGTCCGTAGGTCGCAGTCAGGGAATACGAGGCTTCGGGTGGCGCCCAACGGCTCATGCTCGCCGACGGGGCGCACACCGTCGGGTCGAAGTCCCACGACCCGGCGCCGTCCCCCGAGCACGCCGAAAGGACCAGCACGGCAAGACCCGAGAGCATGGCAGGGCGGGAATCGCTCACGAACCATCTCCGCAGGGTCGGCTTGGAGTCGAGCATGCTACCGGTACGTTGCGATGAGGTGAAGACGCGCCAACACAGACGCGCACCTGCAACAGTCGGTCCTCGATCTACTATTCAAAGCAGATCCCGGGGTAGACCTCCGCGCCGAGCGTCGAGCCCGCCACCGGCCGCCCGCACCCTCCGGACCGACCCCTCAGCGCCCCGCCGGCCGCCCCCGGTTCTCGAAGAACACCAGGCCGCCCGAAAGACCGCCGGCCACCACGTCCTCGTCGCCGTCCCCGTCCAGATCCACGAACACGGGCGTGCCGTAGCGGTGGAGCGGGAGCGAGAACGTGTCGTCGGCCACGAAGCGGGGCGCGCCCGTCTCGGGGTCGAGGCCGTCGTTACGGTACACCTGCAGGCCACCCGCCTCGCTGCCCAGCAACAGGTCGAGGTCCCCGTCGCCGTCGATGTCGTGGAGCGCGGGCACGCTGCGCCGCCCGGCGTCGATGCCGCCGAAGTTGTCACTCACCAGCTCGAAGCGCGGCTCGTGGGGCCCGCCCTGGTTGCGGTAGTAGTTCAGCTCGCCCGACGCCTCGCCGACGATCAGGTCCAGATCACCGTCGCCGTCCAGGTCGCCGAGCGCCGGTGTGGCATGGCTCCCCCGGGTCAGCTTCACGAGCTGTGAATCGGCCAGCGTGAAGGCGCCCGGGCCGTCCTTGCGGAAGTAGGCGACGCCGCGGTTCCACGTACCCAGCAGCAGGTCCTCGTCCCCGTCTCCGTCGAGATCGCCGAAGACGGGCGCCGGATGGTAGGTCTCGAGCAGCGTCAGCGTGTCGGTGAGCGCATAGCGCGGGCCGGAGCCGCCGTCGCGCGTGGCCGCGCCGCCACCGCCGAGCCCCTCGAACAGATACAGGCGCCCCGTGTTGAGCGTGGCCGGGTCGATCTTGTTGCCCACGACCAGGTCCAGGTCTCCGTCCTCGTCCCAGTCGGTGACGGCGGGCAGGCTTTCGCTTCCCAGGTCGATGCCGTTCAGGTAGCGACCGGTCCGCCGGGCGAAGCCCCGCTCCGTCTTCTCGTAGAACAGCAGGTTCTCCGAAGCGGTGCGGTTGGGGTTGAACGCGCCACCCAACACACCCACGAACAGGTCGAGGTCGCCGTCGGCGTCGATGTCGGGGAGCGCCGGGGCGTTGTAGCCCGACGTGCTCAGGGTGTCGAGCACGGGCAGGGGCAGCGGCTCGCCGCGCAGCACGGGACTGCGGCACGAGCCCGTGTTCTCGATGAAGAGCAGGCTCGGCTCGAAGAAGTCGCCCCAGAACAGGTCGAGGTCGCCGTCGTCGTCCACGTCGGCGAACGCCATCGAGTTGGCGCCGTGCATGCTGCCGAACTGGGCGACGATCTCGATGCCCTGGAAGCGCTCCTCGATGAAGCGCCAGCGCGGGCTGCGGCGCTCGTCGAGCCCCGCCATCTCGTAGCGCGCCACGGTGCCGTCCACCCGGCCGAGGAACAGGTCCCAGACGCCGTCGCAGTCGATGTCGGCCACGCTGGGGATGTTCTGGCGATCGCTGAACACGGGCACGCCCTGGTCGTCGCGCACCGAGTCGGGGACGAGGGTGAAGCGGGGGCGCGCGGGCGTGCCGTCGTTGCGGAAGTAGCGCACGTAGCTGAAGCGCTCCTCGGCGAGCAGGTCCTGGTCGCCGTCACCGTCGAAGTCGGCGAAGCGGTTCCAGTCGCCCACGTCGAGGTCCTGGAAGCGGTCGGTGCGCCACACGAAGCGCGGCGATCGGGCGTCGCCGACGTTCTCGAAGTGGATCAGCTCACCGCTGCGCTCCTGCACGAACAGGTCCAGATCCCCGTCGGCGTCGATGTCGACGAACTGAGGGCGTGGCACGTCGAAGCCGCCGAGGAAGGGGTGGTCGTAGGGCGTGCCCGTGGGATCGAGCACCTCGATCCCGTCCACCCGCTGCTCGAAGTGCACGCTCACCACCGGACCGGGTGGTCCGTCTCCGCGGGAGCCCGGGCCGGCCACACTGCCCGCGCCCGGGCCCATACCGGTACCACCCGCGCACGCCGCCAGCGCGACGAGCAGTCCACACCCAACCCACACCC
>RFGQ01000114.1 GCA_003695865.1 Gemmatimonadota bacterium
CCCCCCCCGCGCCCCCGCCGGCCCCTCACCGGCGGGGGGCACCGCGGCCCCCCCCACACCCTCCCTCGACCCCTCCGCGCAGATAAACGCATGGCGCAATCGGCATGCAACATTTCGATACACCACCTCGCGTAACGCAACAAAACGTTTCGGCGGGCGCGAAAGCGTATCATATTGTATCGATTCGCAGTGGTCGGCTGACCCCGGCAAACCGCCCCTAACTCATTGGGGCACAAGCAAGTACCGGGTGTATCAAACTCTGGCACAGGCGTTGCTTTCCGATGCGGCTCCCAAGACCCCTCGAACGAGTTCCACCCGAGAGGAAGAGGAGGAGGGATGAGCTGGAGAGTCCGTCTGACCTGGATGGCGGCGATGGCCCTGGTGCTCGTCGCGGGAGCCTGCACCGACGCCCCCGCGCCACTCGAGCCCGCCGCAACGCTCGAAGCTCCCGACGCCCCGTTCTTCCGCTGGGCCCCTGCGGAGGGGTTCGGAGTCCTCAAGCGCACGCGCCCACTCAAGAAGGAAGAGGCTCGCTCGAAGTGGATCGGCCCCGAGGGAGGCACGATCCGGCTCAAGGCCGGCCTCACGCTGGTGATTCCCGAGGGTGCACTGGACCGGCCCGTGCGCATCACCGCCACGGCCCGGCCCGGCTGGAACGTCGCGTTCGAGTTCGCGCCACACGGCCTCACGTTCAACGAGCCCGTGCAACTGCGCGTCGACACCCGCAACACCAGCGCCGCCGGGCTGCTGGGCGACGATGACGACGACGAGTGGGACGACGACGAGGGTGAGGACGCCCCAGGCGCGCCGGTTGCGGGGTTCATGGGCGTCTACTATGGCGGCGACCTGTCGCTCGGCGCCGTTCCCCTCGAGACGTTGCCGGTGTTCCTCGACGGTCGCTTCCTCGTGTTCCAGACCGTTCACTTCAGCGGATACGCCGTGGCCTCCGGATAATCCCGCACGACGCGCAGGCGGATGTTCCTGTTCGCGCATCGAGACTCCGTCGTGTGAGGAGGCATGGAGTACTCAAGTGAAATGACCGGAACGGCCACCCAGGAGCGGGTGGAGCGGGCACGCATGCTCGCTCAGGCCGGGCGCGAGGCCGAGACGCGAGGCGCCCTGGCCGACTCCCTGGAGATGCTGCGCACCGCGCTCGAAGTCCTCCCCGACGAGGAGCGCGGTCCGCTGCGGGCCGACATCCTCCGGTGGCTGGGCACGACCCTGCGGGAGCGCGGCGACACCACCGAAGCGGAGGCCGCATACCGCCAGAGCTGGGACGTGGCCTCGGCCGCGGGGTATCGCACCGGAGAAGCCCACGCCCTGAACTGTCTGGCGATCATCGCCCAGCGGCGCGGTGCGGTCGACGAGGCGGCGGTCCGCTACCGTCAGGCCGCGCGGCTCGCGAAGGAGGCGCGCGACCACAGGCTCACGGGGATGATCGAACAGAACCTGGGCGTGCTCGCCAACATCCAGGGCGACCTCGACGCCGCGCTGGTCCGGTACCGCGCCAGTCTGCGCGCCTTCGAAGAGGCGTCGTACGAAGAGGGCATGAGCTGGGTGCTCAACAACCTCGGCATGCTCCACTCCGATCTGGGTCGGTTCGACGAGGCCGAGTCTTACTTCCTTCAGGGCATGGCCATCGCCCGCAGGAGGGACGACCTCCACACCGAGGCGCTGCTCCAGTCCAACCTGGCCGAGGTGTACCTGGGGCTCGGCCGGCTCGACGCCGCGCAGTCGGCCGTGGACCGCACGCTGCAGATCGCCGAGGCGCGGGGGGATCCGCTGCGGCGCGGCGACGCGCTCAAATTCGGCGCCATGGTCGCCCGCCGGCGCGGTGAGTCGGAGCGCGCCCGCGACATGCTCGAAGAAGCGGTGCGCATCGCCACCGACCACGAAGACACGCTGCTCCAGGCCGAGACGCTGCGGGAACTGGCCGAGGCACACGCCGATCTGGGAGACCTCGCCTCGGCGCGGGACCACCTGCGAGCCGCCATCGACCTGTTCCGCGAGCTCAACGCCGGCCTCGACGCTTCGCGGGCCGAAGACCGCCTCAACCAACTGGAGGCGCACTGACCCGACCCGACCCGTGAACGACGCGCCCACCGCTCCGCGCGGCGGGTGCGTCCCCAGGAGACCACCGCAGGAGATCACGAGGAAGCCCGAGACCCGTGAGTTATCAGTTAGCCACCCGCGAACCCGTCGCCCCCGCGCCCGATGCTCGGGCGGGAGACGTGGGGTTCGAAACCGTCGTCGGCCACAGCCGACCATTCCGTGAGGCGGTCGAATTCGCGCGCAAGGTCGCGCAGCGCCGCCTCACGACCGTGCTCATCGTGGGCGAGACCGGCACCGGCAAGGGCCTGTTCGCCCGCGGCATCCACTACGCCGGTCCTCACGCCGACCAACCCTTCGTGGCCGTGAACTGCACGGCCATTCCCGGAAGCCTGCTCGAGTCGGAGCTGTTCGGGCACGAGCGGGGCGCCTTCACAGACGCCCGGGCGCGCAAGAGGGGACTCATCGAGCTCGCCGGGTCGGGGACGCTCTTCCTCGACGAGATCAGCGAACTTCCTCTGGCGCTCCAGCCCAAGCTGCTGCGCGCCCTCGAGGAGCGGCGCTTCCGCCGGGTGGGGGGCGTGGACGAGATCCCGGTCGCGGCCCGTATCGTGGCGGCCACGAACGTCTCGCTCGAAGCCGCCGTGGCCGACGGACGCTTCCGCGAGGACCTCTTCTACCGGCTCAACGTCCTGCGTCTGCGCATTCCGCCCCTGCGGGAGCGAGGCGAAGACGTGATCACGCTGGCGCGGCTCTTCATCGAGGAATTCGCGGGCGAGCAGGGGTTGCCCATCCCGGAACTGGCCGACGACGCGATCCACCTGCTGCTGTCGCACCGCTGGCCCGGCAACGTGCGCGAGCTGAAGAACGTGGTCCAGCGGGCCGTTGTGAGCGCCGAGGGCGGCGTGCTGCGGGCCGCGGATCTGTCGATCGTACCGCGCGAGCGCGACCGTATCCAGACGCCCACGCCGGGGTACACGATCGGCATTCCCCCCGACGGCCGTGCGCTGGACCAGATCGAGGCCGAGGCGATCCGCATCACCCTCGAGATCACCGGGGGGAACAAGAGCCAGGCGGCTCGCATCCTCGGCATCTCGAGGCCCACGATCCTGCGCAAGATCCGGCGCTACCGCATCGCGGCTCCCTCCCGGCGAGCGCCGGACGCGGAGGAGGGCGGGTCGTGAGGGGCCGCCCCGCTCCGCCCGAGGTCGCCGGCCTGGTCGAGGCCGCCCGCGCCGCCGAGCGCGACGCGCGCCGGGGCGAAGCGCGGCACCGCTACGAGCAGGCCCTGCGGGCGCTGAGCCAAGGACCCGGGCGCGCCACGTACGCCGCGGCGCTCATACGCTGGATCGCCCGCACCCACTACGAGGGCGGCGACCTTTCCGCGGCCCGCGACTGCTTCGAGGCGGCGCTGGCCGTGTCGGAGGCGTGCGGCGACGCGCCGGGACGGGCACACGCGGTCAACGGCCTGGGCATCGTCGAACAGCTTCGCGGCAACCTCGAGGGCGCCGAGGCCCACTTCCGCTGGTCGCTCGACCGAGCGGGAGCCTGCGGCGAGGCAGCGCTGGTCGCGATGATCCACCAGAACCTCGGGGTCATCGCGAACATCCGCGGCGACTTCGCGACCGCGCTGGAGCACTATCGGCACAGCCTCGATGTCTATGACGCGCTCGGCGACGAAGCGCGCGTCGGGCCGCTGCTCAACAACCTGGGTCACCTGCACACCGACCTCGGCCAGTGGGACGAAGCCGAGCGGGCGCTCAAAGAAGCCGAACGCCGCACCGCGGCCATCGGTGACCTCGACCACCGCATCCTCGCGCTCGTGAACCTCGCCCGCATGTGGATTCGCCGGGGCGACATCGACCAGGCGTTCCGGGCCTGTACCGAGGCCGAGGCGCTCGCACGCACGGTGCCCGCAGGGCGCTGGCAGGGAGAGATTCTGATGTACCGCGGCACGGTGATGCGCGCGCGCGGTCAGCTCACCGACGCCCGCCGCCACCTGCTGCAGGCGCAGGCCTTCGCCTTCGAGCACGAAGACATCCTGCTCGCCGCCGAGGTGGCCCGTGAACTGGCCGAGGTCTATGCCGCCGAGGGCCGCAACCAGGACACCCTGCGCACGCTCAATCACGCCCTGGCCCTGTTCCAGGACTTCCGCGCGGTGCGCGACCTGGCGGACGTACGCGCCAGAATCGCCGGACTCGAGCGGCGGTTTCTCGAGATCGTGCGTGGTTGGGGCCGCTCGATCGAATCCAAAGACATCTACACGCAGGGCCACTGCGAGCGGGTGGCCGACTACGCCTGCGCCCTCGCCGAGGCGGCCGGCTTCGATCCGCACCACCTCATCTGGTTCCGCATGGGAGCGCTGTTGCACGACCTGGGCAAGGTGGCCATTCCCACCGAGATCCTCACCAAGCAGGGGCCTCTCGACGCCGGCGAATGGGCGCTGGTGAGGCAGCATCCGGCGCTCGGCGTCGAGCTTCTGGGCGACATCGAGTTCCCCTGGGACGTCACGCCCATGATCCGCCATCACCACGAGCGCTGGGACGGGCGCGGATATCCCGACGGACTGGCCGGCGACGCGATCCCCTGGGCAGCGCGCGTGCTCGCCATCGCAGACATCTACGACGCGCTGACCACGTCGCGGAGCTACCGGGCCGCATACACCCGTGAAGAGGCACTGGCCCTGATGGAAGCCGACATCGGGCGAGCGCTCGACCCCGCCCTGTTCCGCATGTTCAAGCGCGTGCTGCGCGAGCGCGATCGGGCCGAGATCCTGGAAGAGGCGCGCGTCCGCACGCGCCGCGGCGGCGCACCCCGCTGGTCCGACGCGCGCTCGGTGCCGCCGCTCCCGCTCTGGGGACACGGGCCGCCCGAGCCCAGGCGGCGTCCCATCGCCTGAGCACCCTCGCGGCCCGAGCCCCGCGGCGGCCGCGCCGGATCACGAGCCCGCGGCACTGCGAGACCGCACGACTCCTTCGACGCTCCCGCCCCCGGCGTCCGTCTCCCCGAAGGGGCCGCACCCACCCGGGTGGAGCTCGCCCGCTGAACGTTCCGCAGGCGCCGGCTGTCCTGGGAGTGGAGGGGCGAGGAACAATCCTCGCGACGGCACGTAGTCATACGTCCCCCTCACCCTTCCGGAGGGCGTCGGATCGGCACTCCCGGAGCAGGATGGAGAGGCTGTACGACGGACGGATCGGAGGCGTGTGGTGCGGGCAACGGGTACCCTGAGCGCGGTCGCGGCGTTGACGCTGCTCTGGGGCTCGTCCGCGGGTCCCGCGCCCGCGACGGTCCGCGTCCCCGAACGCCCTCACGGCCACTTCTTCGCAGGCCCCGTCGAGCGCCCCACACTCACCCCACCCGGCGCGCGCGCCCCTGAGCCACCCCCCGAGTTCTACTTCACGCGGGCCGCCTACACGAGCTGGCGGCGCGGCTGGGGCACGCAGAACTGGGCGATCGACTACCCGAAGGCCGACCGCATCTTCCTGTCGTTCATCGCACGGCTCCTGCCCAACATCGACGCCTACGACGAGGAGCACCCGGTGCTGCTCGACGACCCCGACCTGAGGCGCTTTCCCTTCCTCTACGCCGTCGAGGTCGGATACATGGACCTGACGCCCGAAGAGCGCGAGGGGCTGCGAGGCTATCTCGAAGCGGGCGGGTTCCTGGTCGTCGACGACTTCTGGGGGTCCCGGGAGTGGGCCAACTTCGAATATCAGATGAGTCGGGTCCTGCCCGACCGGCCCATCGTCGACCTGCCGCTCGACCACCCCGTCTTCTCGTCCTTCTACGAGATCGACGAGATCCTGCAGGTGCCCAACGTGGGTCAGGGGCGCGCCGGCGGACCCACGTACGAGCAGGACGGCTACGTGCCCGTCGTGCGCGGGATCCACGACGAGAACGGCCGCCTCATGGTGCTGATCAACTGGAACACCGACCTGGGCGATGCTTGGGAATGGGCGGACGATCCGTTCTATCCGCTCCGGTATTCCACTTATGCGTACCAGCTCGGCGTGAACATGATCGTCTACGCGATGAGCCACTGAACGGCCGCCATGGAACAGCTCTTCGCCTTCCTGTTCAAGTACCGCCCCCTCCTGTTCCAGGAGGGCGAGCTGGCGCTCGCGGCCCCCTGGCCACGCACGACCGCGGCGGCGGTCGCTCTGGTCGTGGCGGCCGTGGCCCTGTCCACGTACACACTCGCCCGCGGGCGTACGCGGCGCACAGACCGGGTAGTGCTCGCAACCCTCCGGATGCTCACGTTCGCCGTGGTCGGGCTCATGCTGCTGCGGCCCGTTCTGGTGATCTCGACGGTGCAGCCGCAGCGGAACTTCGTGGGCGTACTCGTCGACGACACGCGTTCCATGACGGTGCCCGGAGAGGACGGTGCCACACGAGCGGACTGGGTGCGCGCCGCGCTCACCGGCGAGGCGAGCGACGTGTTCGAGCGCCTCGGCGAGCGGTTCGCGCTGCGCTTCTACCGGTTCTCGGACGCCACCACGCGCCTCGCCGACCCGGCCGACCTGACGTTCGCCGGGCGCCGCACGGAGCTGGGTGAAGCGCTCACCCGCGCAAGCGAAGACCTGGCGGGCGTGCCCCTGTCGGGGCTCGTCGTGCTGAGCGACGGTGCCGACAACTCGGGCCGCCCGCTCGCCGAGCCGCTGCGGACGCTTCAGGCCGCCGGAGTGCCCGTGTACACCGTGGGTGTGGGCGAAGCGGTCCTCAGCCCCGACGTGCAGGTGACGAGGGTCGAGATGCCCCGGACGGTACTCGAGGGCACGTCGCTGCTCGTCGACGTGGTCATCTCGCAGCACGGCTTCGCCGGCCGCACGCTCCCGCTCGTGGTCGAAGACGCCGGTCAGCTGGTCGCGCGTGAAGAGGTGACGGCCGGTGAGGACGGCGAACCCGTGGTGGCACGCGTGCGCTTCGAGGCGGCCGAAGCGGGCCCCAGGCTGCTCGAGTTCCGTGTGCCCGTTCAGGACGGCGAGCGGCTCACGCGTAACAACATGCGCGAGGTCCTGCTCGACGTGCGAGACCGGCGCGAGAAGATCCTCTACTTCGAAGGGGAGCCCCGCTGGGAGGTGAAGTTCTTGCGCCGCGCGGTTGCCGACGACGAGAACCTGCAGGTGGTGGTCCTGCAACGCACGGCCGCGAACAAGTTTCTGCGGCTCGATGTGGACGACGCGGACGAACTCGCCGCCGGCTTCCCCCGCACACGCGAGGAGCTGTTCGCGTATCGCGCGCTCGTGCTCGGCAGCGTCGAGGCGAGCTTCTTCACGAACGACCAGCTCGACATGATCGCCGACTTCGTGAGCGAACGCGGCGGCGGCCTGATCGTGCTGGGTGGGCGCCACGCCTACGCCCAGGGCGGATACGCCGGCACTCCCCTCGAAGACGTGCTGCCCGTCTTCCTCGACGACGAGTCGGGTGCGCCCGGTCCCTACTTCGAGCGGTTCAGGGTCGAAGCCACGCGCGCCGGGCGACTGCACCCGGTGACCAGACTCGCAGACGACGCCGAGGCGTCGGCCGAGCGCTGGGCGTCGCTGCCCGAAGTGTCGGCCGTCAACCCGATCACCCGGCTCAAGCCGGGGGCGGTCGCGCTCCTGGTGGGCCGGCCGGAGCGGGCAGGGCCCCGCCCCATCGTACTGGCCCAGCACCGCTACGGGCGGGGGCGCGTGCTGGCCCTGCCCATCCAGGACACATGGACCTGGCAGATGCACGCCGACGTGCCCGTCGACGACCTCACACACGAGACCTTCTGGCGACAGACGCTGCGCTGGCTGCTCGACGGGGTTCCCGACGCGGTCACGGCGAGCGTGGAGCGGGAAAGGGTCGAGCCGGGAGAGTCCCTGACCCTGCGAGCCGCCGTGGCGGACTCGGCCTACGAAGAGGTCAACGACGCGCGCGTCACGGCGGCCGTCGTCGATCCGGCGGGCGACACGACGCTGGTGCGACTCGACTGGACGGTCGACGAGGACGGGGTCTACGAGGGGCGTTTCACTCCTCCCGAAGTGGGCCTGTTCGAAATCGACGTCACGGCGACGAGAGAGGGGCGGCCGTTGGGGTCCGACCGCTCATACGTCCACGCCGTGGTCAGCGACGAAGAGTACTTCGACGCCGCCATGCGACCCGCCAGCCTGCGCCGCATCGCGGAGGAGACGGGCGGACGGTTTTACACGCCGGCCGACGTACACCAGCTTCCGGAAGACCTCGCGCTCACGGGCGCCGGGGTCACCCTCACGGAGGAGCGGGACCTGTGGGACATGCCGGTGCTGTTGCTGCTGCTGCTCGCGCTCATCGGGGCCGAATGGGCGTACCGGCGCGCACGGGGGTTGGTGTGAAGACGGCCCGTGCGGGGTTCCGGACCGCGTGCGGCCCGCCGCGGCTCGCCCGCGGCGCCTGGCTGTGGGCCGCCCTGCTCCTCGGCGTGGCCATGCCGCTGGCGGCGTCCGGGCAGTCGGCGCACGTACTGGTGGTGACCGGGGTGGCCGGAGGCCCCGACTACCGCGCCCGCTTCGCGGCGTGGGCCGACACGTTTCTCGCCGCGGCCCGAGAGGGCGGTGTGGCGCCGGAACACATCATCTATCTGGCCGAACGCCCCGACCAGGTCGAGGGCGCCGACGGCCGCTCGGCGGCGACCGAACTGGAGTCTGCCATCGAGCGCATCCGCGCGGCGGCGGCACCGGGTGACCGGGTGTTCATCCTGCTCATCGGCCACGGCTCGTTCCGCGACGGCGAGGCGCGATTCAACCTGCCCGGACCCGATCTGACCGCCTCTCGCTTCGCCGAGTTGGTGGGGCGGCTCGCCGATCAGACGGTCGTGTTCGTGAACGCGGCTTCGGCCAGCGGCCCCTTCGTCGAAGCGCTCTCCGGGCCCGGGCGGGTGGTGGTGTCGGCCACTAAGACCGGCCGCGAGCGAAACGCCACCGTCTTCGCGCGCTACTTCACGGCCGCCTTCCGCGGCGGCGCCGCCGACTTCGACAAGGATGGCCGCGTGTCGGTGCTCGAAGCGTTCCGCTTCGCGCGTCTCGAGGTGGCACGCGAGTACGAGCAGGACGGACGTCTGGTGACGGAACACGCCCTGCTCGACGACGACGGCGACGGCCACGGTAGCGACGCGCTGACCGACGGCGCACCGGACGGGGCACGCGCCGGTTCGCTCTACCTGGCCCGCGCGACCGGCGACCGGGCAGCCGCGACGGGTCCCGTCGAGCCGGAGCTGCGCCGCCTGCTCGACGAGCGGGCCGCCCTGCAGCGCCGCGTCGACGAACTGCGCGCCCGTCGCTCTGAGATGAGCGCCGACGCGTACGACCGGGCGCTCGAGGAGATCCTGGTGCAACTGGCTCTGGTCAGTCGCCAGATCCGTCAGCGCGAGGGGGGCGGCCCGTGAG
>RFGQ01000115.1 GCA_003695865.1 Gemmatimonadota bacterium
GAGCGGCTCGCCCGCGCGCTCGACCTGGTGAGGGACGGCCGGCTCGAAGAGGCCGCGCGAGTCTATCGGGGCCTGCTCGCCGACCACCCCGACCACCCCCGCGCGCTCGCGGGCCTCGGCCACGTGCTGCGTTCGCTCGGAGAGCTGGAGCCGGCCATCGAGGCGCTCGGCGCGGCCGCGCGCATCGAGCCCGGCGTGGCCGAGGTGCACCTGGCGCTCGGGCGAGCGCTCGCCGACGCCGGCCGCTTCGACGAGGCCGAGGAGCACCTTCGCGCCGCCCAGCGCGCCGCCCCGGGCGACGTGGAGGTGCGGGCGGCGCTCGGCATTCTGGCCTTCCGGCGGGGCCTCTACGAGCAGGCCGAGGCGGCGCTCGGCGCCGTGTGTGCCCGTGACCCGTCGCACGCGGCCGCGCATCTGTACCGGGGCGAGGCGCTCAACCGCCTCGGCCGTGTGGACGAGGCGCTCGACGTGCTGCTGCGCGCGGTCGACCTGGATCCGGCGAACGCGCGCGCCTACCAGACGATGGGCATGCTGTACGACAAGAAGGGCCTGCCCGAGCAGGCGGCCGAGATGTATCGGCGCGCGCGGGAGCGCTCGCGGTCGTGATCCGGGTGGTCGTGGCCGACCTGGCCACCGTGCGGGCCGAAGCGCTGCTGCGCCCCGTCAGCGCCGAGCTGGAGGCGGTCACCGCGGCGGGACGCCGCCTCGAGACCGCCGCCGGCGAGGCGGTGGCCGAGCGGGTGCGCGCGGTCGGTGAGTTCCCCGTCGGCGGCGCGTTTCTGACGCCGGCCGGTGAGCTCCCCGCGAGCTTTCTCATCCATGTGGTCGTCCAGTCGGCCGAGGAACCGGCGAGTGCGGCAGGGGTTCGACGGGCGCTGACGAACGGTCTCAGGCAGGCGCAGCAGTGGGGCGTCTCGTCGCTGGGGCTGCCACTGCTGGGTACCACGGCGGGTGCGCTCGACGCCGAGGCGGCCGGCCGCGTGCTCGCCGAGGCGCTGCGCGACACGGTCGGCGGCGACGCGCTCGAGGTGACCGTTGCGGTCGACGGCGACTACGAGCGCTCGGTGGTGGTCGCCGCCCTGACGGCGGTGGGCCTCGACGCGGGAGGGCAGGACGATGCGTAGACGCGTGCTCGGAGGCGCCATTCTGGCCCTGTGGGTGGGCATGGTGGGCTGGCAGGTGCGCCGCGAGTACTTCGCGCCGGACTACGCGCGACTGGCCGAGGCGGCGATGGCGCTGGCGCCGGGCGTGAACTTCTACAACCTGCGCATGGGCGAGCGCACGGTGGGGCAGGCGACCTCGCGTCTCGACACCATCCCCGACGAGCGGGGCGGGGGCTTTCAGCTCGAAGATCTCATGATCCTCGACCTCCCGGCCCTCGGCCAGACCGGTTCGGCGGTCGCGCGTACCAACGTCAAGCTGTCTCCGGCCCTGGTCATGGAGTCGTTCGAGTTCACGCTCGACTCCGAGGTGGGCCGCTTCGCGGCGCGTGGGCGGCTCGACCCCGACTCCACCTTGCGCGTTACGATCGACGCGGGCGGGGGCGAGCAGGAGGTGTCGTACCGCCTCGCCGAGCCGCCGATCTTTTCGGCCGTGCTGCCCATCCGCATCGCCATGGCGGGTGAGCTCGAGGTGGGGCGTACGTTGCGCCTTCCCGTGTTCGATCCGTCCACGCTCTCCACGCGCCCGGTCGAGATCCGTGTGCTCGCCCACGACACGCTCGTCGTGCCCGACTCAGCCGCCCTCGACCCGGCTTCCGGGCGTTGGACACCCGCGCGCTACGACTCCATCCCCGTGTGGCGCATCGCCGAAGTGCACGGAGGCACGCAGGTCGAGAGCTGGATCGACGACGACGGCCGCATCGTGAAGGCGTCGAGCCCCCTCGGGTTCACGATGGAGAAGACCGAGTACGAGCTCGCCCGCCAGGCGCAGGAAGACGCGCGCGGGCTCTCGACGCTGGCCATCGACGACGACGTGATCCTGCGCACCGCCATCGCGAGCAACGTCGACCTGGGCGAGGTGGGCGAACACGACGAGCTGCGTTTCCGCCTGAGCGGCGTCGACCTGTCGGGCTTCCAACTCGACGGCGGCCGCCAGCAACTGCGGGGCGACACGCTCATCGTGCGCCGCGAGCCGTGGCAGGCGCTCGACCCGGGCTACTCGCTGCCCTACAAGACGATGGATCTGCGCGAGGAGCTCGAGCCCGAGCCCCTCATCCAGTCCGACGACCCGCGCATCATCGACGCCGCGCGCCAGATCGTGGGGCGCTGGACCCGCGATCCGCGCGTGGCCGCCGCGCGGCTGGAGCGGGCCGTACACCAGCGCCTCGAGAAGACCGTGACCTTCTCGGTGCCCAGCGCGGTGCAGGTGCTCGAGACCGAGCAGGGCGACTGTAACGAGCACACGGTGCTCTATGTCGCGCTGGCCCGCGCGCTGGGGCTGCCGGCCCGCACCGCCGTGGGGCTGGTCTACCTGAACGGCGCCTTCTTCTACCACGCCTGGCCCGAGGTGTGGCTGGGCGAGTGGGTGGCGGTCGATCCCACGTTCGGTCAGGCACCCGCCGACGCGGCGCACATCCGCTTCGTCATCGGCGGCCTCGCGCAGCAGGTGGAGATCATCCGCCTGATCGGACGACTCGACATCGAGGTGCTGGACGGATGACCCCCCGCCTGCGCCGTACTCTTCGATCCCCGTACACCGGACGCGCATGAGCGAACTCGACCGACTGGCCCAACGCGTGGACGCGCAGATCGCCTCCCTCATGGAGGGGCGCGTGGGACCCGACGCACACCCCGAGATGCTCAGGCTCGAGGGAGTGGTGAAGCGCTATGGCAGCTTCACGGCCGTGAAGGGCATCGACATGGTCGTTCCGCGGGGCGAGATCTTCGGGTTCCTGGGGCCGAACGGGGCCGGCAAGACGACCACCATCCGCATGGTCGCCGGCGTGCTCGATCCCAGCGAGGGGAGGCTGCTGGTCGGCGGGGACGACATCGGCAAGGATCCGGTGTCGGCCAAGCGACGCCTGGGCTACATCCCGGACCGGCCCTACCTGTACGAGAAGCTCACCGGCGGCGAGTTCCTGCGCTTCGTGGCCGGGCTGTGGGGCGGGGACCTGCAGGCGGCCGAGGAGCGCGGCGATGCCCTGCTCGAGCTCTTCTCGCTCCGCGAGTGGAAGGACGAACTCATCGAGAGCTACTCGCACGGCATGCGTCAGAAGCTGCTCATCACCTCGGCGCTCGTGCACCAGCCCGAACTGATCGTGGTCGACGAGCCCATGGTGGGGCTCGACCCGCGTTCGGCCCGCATCCTCAAAGACCTGTTCCGCGCCTACGTGAACCACGGCGGGACCGTCTTTCTGTCGAGCCACACGCTCGAGGTGGTCGAGGCCGTGTGCGACCGCATCGCGATCATCCGCGAGGGCGAGGTGATCGCGCAGGGCACGATGGACGAACTGCGGGCCCAGCTCGACGCCGGCGGGGCCCACCTCGAGGAGCTGTTCCTCAAGGTGACGGGCAACGAAGACATGGCCGACGTGGTGGCCGGCCTGAGGGAGAGCGCGTGAGCGCGGGTGTGCTCTGGCTGCTGCGCCCCAAGGTGCGTTCCAAGCTCAACGCCTCGCGTACCGAAGTGGGCCGCATCTTCAAGTGGAGCCTGCTCGGCTTCGTCGGCGTGCTGTTCTGGGCGTTCATCTTCGGCGTGATCTTCCGCATGCTGCTCTATTTCCGCAGCGCGCAGGGGATCGGCGACGCGCTCGCGGGCAAGCTGCTGGGGCTGGCCCTGCTCACGTTCCTGATGATCCTGCTCCTCTCGAACGTGATCACGGCGCTGAGCACCTTCTTCCTGTCGAAAGACATGGAACTGCTCACGGCGGCGCCCGTGGACGGCGTGAAGCTCTACGGGGCCCGCCTCGCGGAGACGATCGTCGACTCGAGCTGGATGGTCGTGCTGATGGTGGTGCCCCTCTTCGCGGCCTACGGCGTGATCTACCGGGCCGGATGGGACTTCTACCTTCTCGCGGCCGCCACGCTGGTGCCCTACCTGCTGCTGCCCGCCGTCGTGGGCACGGCCTTCACGCTCGTGCTGGTCAACGTCTTTCCGGCACGGCGCACACGCGACCTGCTGGCGCTGATCGGGCTCTTTTCGGCTGCGGGCGTGGTCGTGCTCTTCCGCTTCCTGCGCCCCGAGCGGCTGGTGCGCCCCGAGGAGTTCCGCGACCTGGTCGACTTCATGGCGGTGCTGCGCACCCCGACGTCGCCCTGGCTCCCCAACGAGTGGGCCTCGCACGCGCTGATGTCGCACCTGAACGGCGTGTTCGACGCGTTTCCGCTGGCGCTGCTGTGGTCGACGGCCGCGGCGTTCTTCGTGATGGGCGCGTGGCTGCACCAGCGCTTTTTCCGCAGCGGCTTCACGCGGGCCCAGGAGGGGGCCGAGCGCCGCGAGGGCCGCCACCGCGGGCGCGTGATCGAGCGCCTGCTCCGCCGCCGCAGCCCGGCCACCCGCGAGCTCGTGGCCAAAGAGGTGCGCGTCTTCCTGCGCGACACCACGCAGTGGTCGCAGCTCATCCTGCTGGCGGTGCTCGTCGTCGTCTACGTCTACAACATCAAGGTGTTGCCGCTGTACACCGGCGAGCAGATAAGCTTCTTCCTCATCAATCTGGTGTCCTTCCTGAACCTGGGTCTGGCCGGATTCGTGATCGCGGCCATCGCCGCCCGCTTCGTGTTCCCCGCCATGTCGCTCGAGGGCCGCATGGCGTGGCTGCTGCGTTCGTCGCCGCTCGATGTGGCGCAGTTGTTCCGCGTGAAGTACTGGGTGGGCACCGTGCCGCTGCTGCTCGTGGCGCTGCCCCTGATCGTGGCGACCAACCTGATCCTGCAGGCCACGCCGCTGGTGCTCGGGGTCACCACCGTGGCCATGGTGGGCATGACCATGGCGATCACCGCGCTGGCGCTCGGCTTCGGTGCGCTCTACCCGAACTTCGAGACCGAGAACACCGCCGAGATCCCCACCTCGTTCGGCGGGCTGCTCTTCATGATGTCGGCCGTGCTCTACATGGGCGGCGTGATCCTCGCGCTCGGCTGGCCGCTCTACCTCTACGTGTCGTCAGGCCTCGCGGGCGCCGGCGGGGCGGCGGCCGCGCTGCTGCCCGGCGCGGCTGCCGGGGCGGGCGGGGGC
>RFGQ01000116.1 GCA_003695865.1 Gemmatimonadota bacterium
GACTGCGCAGGTAATAGGGCACACTGGCAGGTGCGCGGGCGTCGAGGCGCCACACGCCTTCGACCTCGGCCAGCTCGCCGGGCGCAACGTCCCGCCAGGCATGCACCTCGTCATCGGATCGCGGGCGGGCGTCGCCGCCCACCGGGTGCGCGCCGCGCAGCCTGGGATACACGCGCGTCCGCACTCCGAGCCCCCCGCCGTTCCACACCAGCGTGCGGGTGTGCACGGTCTGCCCGGGCACCACCAGATCGTCGTCGCTGCGGGCGTCGACCTCGATCGACGCAACCGCCAGGAACGCCCGCTCGGCCTGGTCGAGGCGCTCCTCGAGCGCCGCGCGCGCCGGCGAATCCCCGGGGGCGGCACCGACCGCATCCCGCAGCGCGAGCAGGGCCCGTGCGAGCGGCAAGGCGGCCCGCTCCGGGTGGAGCACGTCCAACGCCTCGGCCGCTTCGGACACGGCCGCCCGGTAGCGATCGAGCGCCGGCGCGGCCGCGGCGGCGAGCTCCGTGCCTCCCAGCCGCTCGACCCATCCCGTGAGCGTCGTGTCCACGCCCTCGAAGAGCGGACTACCCTCGCCGAGTGCACCCACGTGCGATCCCACGAGCCGCAGCCCCGACGTCCGCGGCCCGGGGCGTTGGGGCACACCCATGTCCTGCGACCGATGCTGGCTGCGGCTCTCCATGGCCACCTGGAAGTGCGACCGGCCGAGCAGCGGATCGAGCCGGCCGGTCGGCACCGCGAGGGGCGCCGGATCGTTGGTGAACCGTACCGAGTGGTAGAGCTTGTCGGCGCGCCACGCAGGGGCGTCGAGCGCGGCCTGCTCAGGATACGCCGATGGGTCGGCCGCCACCTCGAACGCCTCGGTCGCGAGGATGCCCGACGCCTGGTGCTGCCCGTGGCCGTCGCGGCGTGTGCCCGTCCACACCGAGACGATCACCTGGGGCCGGAACGTGCGGATCACCCACACGATGTCGCGCAGCACCTCGTCTCTGGGCCAGTGCCGGAAGGCCTCGTCGGCGCTCTTCGAAAACCCGTAGTCGTAGGCGCGCGTGAAGAACTGGCGTCCCCCGTCCACGCGCCGGGCCGCTTCGAGCTCGCCCGTGCGGATCACGCCCAGGCCCTCGCCCAGCTCGGGGCCGATCAGGTTCTGGCCGCCGTCGCCCCGGGTGAGCGACAGATACGCGGTTTCCACCCCCTGTCCGCGCGCGAGGGCCGCCAGCAACGCGGTGTCCTCGTCATCGGGGTGCGCGCCGATCATCAGCACGCGCTTCACACCGTCCAGGTGCCGGAGCCGCAGCCCCGCTTCCACCACCCCGGGCGCATCGGGCGCCAGGCGGGCGCCGTGCACGGTCTGCGCGGCGCCCGAGGGCGCAGCCACCGCAACCGCCGTGGCCACGCTCGCAACGGCGGCAAAGCGGCGGATCGGATCGGGAATTGCGTACGTCGTCATGGGGCCGGAAGCTAGGCCGAAAGGCGGCCCTGCGGCCAGTCCCCGAGGTCAGCGCATCGGCGCTTCTGTGGGCCAGCGCCGCACGTCCGCCTTCAGAGCCCGGTAGCGGAGATACATCGTGACACGCCAACGCACGATCATGCCGAACGCGGCAAGGTAGAACAGTGCCGCGGTCTGCAGCGGCGACACCACGTGTCCGATGACGTCCTCGAGCGCCAGGCGCACGGCCAGCAATCCGAGCAGGATCAGCAGGAACCCCGGCGAGCGGCGCATCATCACGACGCCGTCCCGGTCCTCGAGAGACGAGGAGCGGACCAGGGGGACGGCCAGAAACAGCGCGCCCGCCACCAGAGCGATCAACGCCCACGACAGGGGCACGCGCATGGCCGGCACCACGAACATCCCGAAGCCCGTCGCCATGCCGAGCGGCGGCGCCAGAATCTTCACCGGGGTCACGGGACGCCGGGTCTCCTGGATCCGCCAGGCGATGATTGCGGCGCCGCCCACGACGGGCGCGACCCGGAAGGCAATGCGGAAGAGATCCTGCATGTTCGAGCTCGTGATGCCGATGCGAGGTGCGACGCGGCCGCGGCGCCGCGCTCCCATCAAGATAGCGAAGTTCAACTCTCGGTCTCGGGCCAGGGCCGTGCCAGCGCCGCCGGCGCACGCGCCCGACCGACCCAGCCGGCCAGAGCCGCCAGCGTGAGCAGGTAGGGAAGCGCCAGCACGAGTTGATACGACACCGCGAGCCCGCGCGCCTGCAGCACGAACTGAAGCGCGGTCGCCGCCCCGAAGAACAGGGAGGCGACGAGCACCCCCAACGGATGCCAGCGCCCGAGCACGACGACCGCGATCGCGATGAAGCCCCGCCCCGCCGACATGCCCTCCGAGAACGTGCCCGCCGATGCGAGCGCCAGGTGCGCCCCGGCCACGCCCGCCAGCGCCGCTCCGAACGCGGTCGCCCGGAAGCGCGTCCAGCGCACGCGCACGCCGGCCGCCGCGGCCGCGTCGGGCTCCTCGCCCACGGCCCGCAGTTCGAGCCCCCACTCGGTCCGGAACAGCCACCAGGCCAGGGCGGGCGCCAGCAGGTAGGCCAGGTAGACGGTCCAGGCCTGCTCGAAGAAGGCGCCGCCGATCACGGGCAGGTCGGCCAGCAGGGGCACGCGAACCGGGGCCAGCGTGGGCAGAGAGAGCTGTGTGCCGGTGGCGCCGAAGCGCGCCTGATAGATGGCTCCCGTGAAGCCGAGTCCGCCCACCGTGGCGGCCGTTCCGGCGATGATCTGATCAACGTTCAGGACCACGGCGAAGAAGGCGAAGACCACGCCCACCGCGAGCCCGGCACCGGCCCCCACGAGCACCCCCATGGCGGCCGAGTCGTACGCCAGAGCGCCCAGGGCACCGCCCAGCGCGCCCGCGATCAGCGAGCCCTCGATCCCGATGTTGATCACTCCCGACCGCTCGGCGACCGCCTCGCCGAGCGCTGCCAGGGCGAGCGGTGTGCCCACGCGCACGGCGGCGGCCAGGAAGGCCGCGAGCGCACCCCACTCAAGCATCGCCGTCCTCCCGCGTCTCGGCGGCCGGTGCCCCCTCGGTCGGCGCCTCGATGGCCGGCCCGCCCGCTCCGGCCCCCAGGCGTCGCGCGCCCAGCTCGGCGGCGAGCACCGCCAGGATCACCAGCGCCTCGATGCCGTCCACCCACGCGGCCGAGACGCCCGCGTCGCGCTCCATGGCGCGCCCCCCACCCTCGAGCGCCCCGAAGAACAGGCCCGCCGCCACGACGCCCAGTGGATGGAGCCGCGCGAGCAGCGCCACGGCGATGGCGGTATAGCCCC
>RFGQ01000117.1 GCA_003695865.1 Gemmatimonadota bacterium
ACGACCTGTTCTGAGCCTTCGAGGCGACCGTGCGGCCACCGGCCGCAACCGATCGGCGCCGACGCGGGTAACGGGGTGGGGCCCGGGAACGGGTCCCACCCCGTCCGCGTTGGGCGGCGGTAGCCGGGAAGCGGGTGACGCTCGCGCCCGCACCTGCAGGACCGAGGACGGAGAGAGAGGGGATGCCCGAAGATCTGGATACCATGTTGAGCGTGCGGTGCCCGCTCTGTCTCGAGCGTGTGGAGGTCCCGCTCGATCCGGGCGCGCGGGCCCGCTGCGCCCGGTGTGAGCGGCCCATCCTCCTGGACCGGCCGCTCAAGGTTGCTCAGGAGGACTTCGACGCCACGGTGCTCGGGGCTCCGGTGCCCGTGCTGGTGGATTTCTTTGCAGAATGGTGTGGACCCTGCAAATGGGTGGCCCCCCTGGTCGACGAGATCGCGCGCGACTACGCGGGCCGCGTGCTGGTGGCCAAGGTCGACACCGACCAGGCCCCGGCCGTGGCCGAGCGCTACGCGATCCGCAGCGTGCCCACGCTGATCCTGTTCGAAGGCGGCGAAGAGCGGGCGCGCAGCGTGGGCCTGGAACCCGAGAAGCTGCACGACATGGTGCGCCGCGCGGCGGACGGCGATGGGTAAGCGCGAGCGGCACGCGGCGATCCTCGAACTGGTGCGCGCCCACCGGATCACCAGCCAGGAGGCGCTGCGCGAACTCCTGGCGGAGCGCGGGATCGAGGCGACCCAGGCGACGCTCTCGCGTGACTTTCGCGAGCTCCGACTCGTCAAGGTTACGGACGCGGCCGGCGTCTCGCACTACCGTCTGCCCGAGGACTGGGAGAACACGCCTCCGCTGACCGCGCTGTTGCCCACGCTGTTCCTCTCGGCCGAGGGCACGGGCAACCTGCTCGTCGTGCGCACACTGATCGGCGGCGCCTCGGCGGTGGCGGTCGCGCTCGACTGGGAGGAGTGGCCGGAGGTGCTGGGCACGATCGCAGGGGACGACACGATCCTCGTGATCGTACGCACCCCCGAAGATCGCGAGTCCGTGGAGCGCCGGCTGCTCGAGGTCGCGGGCGCTGGAGGAGAGGGTTGAGCCGCAGCGGCTATACATGGACGGACGGGCGTGCGGCAAGTGAGCGACGGATCGGCCAAATCCTCAAACTTCAAGGATTGGGGCCACTTCTCGGGGGTTGACGGACCCGCCCGACCCTCACATATTGGGTGCGTAGGACAAAATAAATATTCGGTTTCGACGGATATTCTTCGGCCTGCGGGCAGGTGCCGGAGACCGAAGATCCCAAGGTCGGGACCGGGAGTGGGTGGTAAGACGTTCGCGTCACCAGCGCTTTGGCGGGAAGTGGCTGGTACCTGCTCCCGGCCCGCGCCTTTTTTTGTCGTGTTCGGGGCGCCGTGACCGGCCCCCGGGACGGCCCGGCCGCGGCCGGCGGTAGCGCCGCGCGGCAGGGCGCCTCGAAAGAAGGGAGTGAGGTGGAGCGATGGCGCTGAAGGTCGTCCTCGGCTACTCCGGAGGTCTCGACACCTCCGTGATCGTGCCGTGGCTCCGGGAGAACTACGACGCAGAGGTGTACTGCGTGGCCGCCGACGTGGGCCAGCAGGGAGGCCTCGACGGCCTGGCCGACAAGGCACGGGCCACGGGCGCGACCCGGTTCTTCGGGGAAGACCTGCGACGATCGTTCGTCGAAGATTTCGTCTGGCCCACGCTTCGCGCCGGCGCGGTCTACGGTCGCAAGTACCTGCTCGGCACCTCCATGGCTCGCCCGCTCATTGCGCGCCGCATGGTCGAGATCGCGCGCGAAGTGGGCGCCGACGCCCTCGCGCACGGGTGCACCGGGAAGGGCAACGACCAGGTGCGCTTCGAGCTGACCTTTACGGCGCTCGCACCCGATCTGAGGGTCATCGCGCCCTGGCGCGAGTGGGATCTGCATTCTCGGGAAGACGCCTTCGCCTACGCACGGGCACGGGGCATCCCCCTCGAGGGCGTCGACGAGCACAAGCTCTATTCGCGGGACGAGAACCTCTGGCACATCTCGCACGAGGGCGGCCCGCTCGAGAACCCCGCCTTCGAGCCCGACGAGTCGATCTTCCTGTGGACCCTCTCGCCCGAACTCGCACCCGGCACGCCCGAGGACGTCACGATCGGGTTCGAGGAGGGCGTGCCGGTTTCGGTCGACGGCGAGCGCCTCGACGGGCTGTCGCTGCTGCTCCGGCTCAACGAGCTGGGCTCGCGCCACGGCGTGGGGCGTGCCGACATCGTGGAAGATCGGATGGTGGGGATGAAGTCCAGGGGCGTGTACGAGACCCCGGGCGGGACCATCCTCTACACGGCGCTGCGCGAGCTCGAGCAGCTCACGCTCGACCGCCGCGCGCTCGCGCTCAAAGACTCGCTCGCACACCGCTACGCCGACCTCGTGTACGAAGGCTGGTGGTGGACGCCCGAGCGCGAGGCGCTCGACGCCTTCAACGACGTGCTCATGAAGCACGTCACGGGCGAGGTCAAGGTGCGCCTGTTCAAGGGCTCCGTTTCGGTACGCAGCCGCACCAGCCCGTACTCGCTGTACGACGCGGGTCTGGCCTCATTCGGCGACGACGGGCAGTATGACCACGCCGACGCGGCGGGCTTCATCAAGCTCTTCGGGCTCCCGGCGCGGGTCGGCGGCGACCGTGAGCGGGCCGTGGAGGAGCGCCGAGCGGCGGTGCGGCGCCTTCTCGAAGAGGTGGCCGGCGGCGACTGAGCCCGCACCGACGCCGGTGCGCCGGCTGCGGGGCCGTCGGCCGTTCGCGGCCGGCGGCCCCGTGGTCCATGCAGGCCCCGGGCCGAGCTCGATGACCCACACGGCGGAACAGCGATGGCCGATCGACACGACACGCCCCGGCCGCTCTGGGGCGGGCGCATGGAGGGCGGGCTCGACCCGGCCATGGTCCCCCTCAACGACAGCCTCGCCGTCGATCATCGCCTCTGGGCGTACGACGTGCGGGGCAGCCGTGCCTGGGCCGGGGCGCTCACCGAAGCGGGCGTCCTGACGCCCGACGAAGGCCGTCGACTCGACGAGGGCCTCGAGCGCCTGGCTCGGCGTTTCACCGAAGATGGGGGGCCGCCCGTCGGCGGCGGCGACGAAGACATCCACTCCCTCGTCGAACGCCTGTTGCGGGACGAGGTGGGCGAGCTCGCCGGCAAGCTGCACACGGGCCGGTCGCGCAACGACCAGGTCGCGACGGATCTGCGCCTGTGGGGCATGGACGCCTGTGACCGGGCGCGCGCCCACGTGCGGGACCTCGTCACCGCCCTCACCGAGTGGGCTGACGGTTCGCTCGACCTCTTCCTTCCGGGCTTTACCCACCTGCAGCAGGGTCAGCCCGTTCGGGCCGCCCACTGGGTGCTCTCGCACGCATGGCCTCTGGTGCGGGACGCCGACCGGTTCGCGGTGGTGCGCCGTGAAGCGTCGGTCCTGCCTCTGGGCTCGGGCGCCATCGCGGGTTGTCCGTTCCCGGTCGACCGTGACGCGCTCGCCCGCACCCTGGGCTTCGAGCGCGTGAGCGAGAACTCGATCGACGCGGTGGCCGACCGAGACTGGGCGGCAGCGTTCGCGTTCGCCGGCGCACTGCTCGGTGTGCACCTCTCCCGCCTGGGCGAGGACCTGGTGCTCTTCGCCTCGCGCGAGTTCGGCTACGTACGCCTGTCGGACGGGTTCTCGACCGGTTCGAGCCTCATGCCGCAGAAGCGCAACCCCGACGTGGCCGAACTCACGCGCGGACGGAGCGCACGCCTGTCGGGGGCGCTGGTGCACGTTCTGACGCTGCTCAAGGGTCTGCCCACGGGTTACAACCGCGACCTTCAGGAAGACAAGCCCGCGCTGTTCGCGGTCCACGACACGTTGGGCGTGGTCCTGCCCGCGCTCACCGGGGCGGTACGGGGTGCTCGCTTCGTGCCCGAGCGGCTCGAAGCCGCGCTCGACCCCGCGCTGTACGCCACCGATCTGGCCGACCTGCTGGTGGGCGCGGGCGTCCCTTTCCGGGAGGCGCACGAGGTGGTTGCGGGACTCGTGCGGCGGGCCGAGGAGACCGGACGTACGCTCGCCGAACTCCCGGACGAGGTCCTGGCCGAGGCGCATCCCGCGCTGGGCGAAGTGGGCCGGGCCGTCTTCTCCCCGGATCGTTCGACCGAGGCCCGGAGTAGCACGGGGGGCACCGCCCGCGCGCGCGTCGAGGAACAGCTCGAGCGCCTGCGCGCGTGGATCGGCGACACCCCTTGACGCGGGGACACCCGTCCCGTTAGGTCCGAGCGCCATGGAGCGGTACCGTAGACCATCGCCCGCGCTTCGCGCGTTCGTGGCGCTCGTTCTGGGCGTCGCGGGGGCGCTCGCGCCCGTGCTCGACGCTCACCGGGATGGATCGGTTCGCCTGGAGGCGGGGCACGAGTCGGGTTGTGAGGTTCCGCTTCACGATCACACGGCCTGCCTTTCGCTCGCGCACGGTGGTCCGCCGCAGGCGGCCGTGCGTGTGGAAGGGCCGCGCCTCCTCGACCGGAGGCTCACCGCCCCCCGCGCGCGGGTCCACGCGCGGACCCTCCGTAGCCTCACACCGCCCTCTCGGGCGCCACCCGCCATCGTCCTCATCTAGTCGAACCGCCGGTCCCGAACTTCCGGGTGCCGGCCGCGACCCATCCCGTACGACCGATTCGTCGACACGGAGAGGACGATGCCCTATCCACGAGCCGTGCCGGAGGCCCGACCTCCGGTCATCCATCACCGCCGCCGCGGCACGCCCGGCAACCCCGTCCTTCGCCTCGCACTCGTGCTCGCGCTCGCGCTGACCGCTGCGTCGGCCGCGATGACGCCCCTCGCGGCGCAGGATCCGGCGCGCGCCCAGGTCGACTCGCTGCGGCGCGAGGTCGAGGTACTGCGAATGCGTCTCGACAGCCTGATCCGTGCCCGCGCCGGTGCACGCGAGCAGCAGGACGCCCTGGCCAGGCTTCGCGAAGCCGCGCGCGCTCGCGCGCGCCGGGCCGGTGCCGACTCGACCGAGCGGCGCCCGGAGACCTTCACCGGTCGCCAGCGCTCGCTCCAGGCACTCAACCCCGAGATCAGCCTCACCGGTGACCTGTTCGGGGCGGTCTCCGAAGAGGATGCGGACGCCGACAACTTCGTCCCCAGAGAGTTCGAGCTGTCGATCGTGTCGGCGCTCGATCCCTTCTCGCGCGCCAAGGCCTTCTTCTCCATGGAGCAGCCCGGCGCCGAGATCGAGGTCTTCGCCGACGAGGAAGGCGAAGAGGAGGAAGGGGCGGAGTTCTCGGTCGAGGAGGGCTACCTCGAGTGGGTCGGTCTTCCGGGAGGACTGTCGGCGAAGGTGGGCCGCTTCTTCCAGCAGTTCGGCCAGCTCAACCGCTGGCACGCGCACGCCCTCCCGTTCCAGTCTCGCTCCCTGCCGCACCTCGCGTTCGTCGGCGAGGAGTCGTTGGCCCAGGACGGCGTGTCGATCCACTGGTTGGTGCCCGTCCACTTCGGCGGCACGTACGAGGCCACGGTCGAAGTGACACGGTCGCGGAACGAGACCCTGTTCGGCGCGTCGACGAGGCCCTCGGTGCTCGGCCACTTCAACGCGTTCTGGCAGCTCTCACGTACCACCGACCTGGACCTCGGATTCAGCGGGCTGTGGGGCACGCGCGAGGAGGACGACGGGCTCACGCGGCGGCAGGCGCTCTACGGGGCCGAGTTCTCGTTCAACTGGGTACCGCCCGAGCGTGCGCGCTACCGCGGCGTCAACGTCCGCGGCGGCGTGATGGTGCACGATCCCGAGTCGGCGGGGGCGCTCTCCGGCGAGACGGCGGTGGGCTTCTGGTCGCTGGCAGAGGCTCGCCTCGGCCGACGTTGGATCGTCGGAGGCCGGTTCGACCGGACCGAGAACCCCTCCGACCCGGGCGAGACCGCCTGGCTGGCAAGCCCCGCACTCACCTTCTGGCAGAGTGAGTTCGTCCGCTTGCGGGCCGAATACGACATCCTGGGGCAGGGAGGCGAGACCACGGGGCTGTTCACGTTCCGGGTGACGTTCGCCATGGGCCCCCACAAGCACGAAACGTACTGAGGAGGTCCCATGTTCTCGCTCACACCGATGCTCTGGCTCGCCGCCGCGCTGACGGCGCCGCTCGCCGGCCCGGCGGCCGACGTGCCCGCCGGACCCGATACCCCCCCGCACGCGCGCACCGGGCCCGAGGCGCGCGAGACCGCGAGGCCCGCGCCCGTGCGTGTGGTCGCCACGCTGCCCGTCTATGCCGACCTGGCCCGCCAGATCGGCGGATCGGAGGTGGAGGTGGTCTCGATCGCGGCGCCCAACGAGGACGCCCACTTCGTACGCCCCAAGCCGAGCTTCGCGCGCGAGCTTCGCCGCGCGGACCTGTTCGTGACCACGGGCCTCGACCTCGAACTCTGGGTCCCGACGCTGCTGGACCGCGCCGGGAACCGGCAGGTCTCCGAAGGAGGCGACGGCTACGTCGCAGCGCATGCGGGCATCACGCTACTCGACATCCCCACTTCGGCGGACCGCAGCGCCGGCGACGTGCACATCTTCGGGAACCCCCACCTCACCACCGATCCGCTGCGGGCCCTGCAGGTGGCGCGCAATATCGCCACGGGACTCGGCAAGGTGGCTCCCGAGCGGCGCGACGTGTGGGAGGCCGGCCTGGCGCGCCTCGAGGACCGCATGCACCGTGCGCTGTTCGGCGACGACCTCGTCGACCTGCTGGGCGGCAGCACGCTCGAGGATCTTGCTCTCACGGGTGAGCTCATGGGCTTCCTGCGTGAGAACGAACTCGACGGCGCGCCCCTGACGGAGCGTCTCGGCGGCTGGCTGGGGCGAGCGCTGCCCATTCGCGGGGAACGCCTGATCTGCTACCACAAGAACTGGGCGTACCTCGAGGACCGCTTCGGACTGACCTGCGTCGACTACGTCGAGTCCAAGCCCGGGATCCCACCCACGCCAGGCCACGTGAATGAGCTGGTCGAGCGCATGGAGCGAGAGAACCTACGGGTGCTGTTGGCCGCGTCCTACTTCGACCGGCGCAAGGTCGAGGCGGTGGCGAGGCGCGGAAACGCGCACGCCGTCATCGTGCCGCTCTTTCCGGGCGCGGAGCCCGGCGTCGAGGATTACTTCGACCTGGTGGACCTGTGGGTCGATCGTCTCAACGGTGCGTTCGAGGCCGCTCGCGGTACGTCCGGGGCAGCGGGGGGGATCTGAGCCATGCTCGACCTCATGCTGCTCCCGCTCGCGGCGGGGCTCGTCATCCTGTCGATCCACGCGTATTTCGGGCTTCACGTCATCGCGCGAGGCGTGATCTTCGTGGATCTGGCGTTCGCCCAGATTGCGGCGCTGGGAACCACCGTCGGTCTGCTCCTGGGCCTGGAGGCCGAGAGCCCGGGTGCGTTGGCGCTCGCGCTGGGCGCCACGACCCTGGGCGCGCTGCTCTTCAGCTTCAGCCGCATGGAGAAGGGGCTGGTACCGCAGGAGGCGATCATCGGGATCGCCTACGTGGTGGCCTCAGCCGGCGTGATTCTGCTGTCGAGCTTTACGGCGGAGGGGGCCGAGCACCTCAAAGAGACGCTCACGGGCACGCTCATCTGGGTGGGATGGCCCGAGGTGATCCGCATGGCGGTGGTGTACGCGGTGCTTGGCGGTCTGCATTGGCTGTTCCGGGGCCGGATCCTCGCCACGACATTCCAACCCGAAGGCATGCAAGGCTTTCACCTCTGGGACTTCATGTTTTACAT
>RFGQ01000118.1 GCA_003695865.1 Gemmatimonadota bacterium
CCAGCGGATAGCCCGGCGCGAAGAAGATCCAGTCTTCGGCGAAGAGAATGGCGCCGTGTTCGCCTTTCTTGACGATCACGATGCGGGGGCCCATCGCGTGAATGCGGCGGGCGGCCTTGAGCAGGTTGTGGTGTTCCGCCAACTGCCGGGCCTCGGCGTCGTTGACCATGAGCACGTCCACCCGCCCGAGCAGACGGTCGAGCGCTTCGCGGCTCCCCTCGATCCAGTAGTTCATGGTGTCGCACACCACGAGTTCGGGCCGTTCCACCTGCCTGAGCACATCGAGCTGCAGCACCGGATCGATGTTGCCGAGGAACAGAAAGCGCGGAGAGCGGAAATCCTCGGGAATCCGCGGACTGAACTCGGCGAATACGCCGAGACGGGTTTCGAGCGTGTCCCTCGAATTCAGGTCGTACGCATAGCGCCCCGCCCAGAAGAAGCTCTCTCCCGGCGTGCGCTCCACGCCCGAGAGGTCCACACCGCGCTCCCGCAGGAAGTCGAGTTCGTCCCACGGATAGTCGTCGCCCACCACGCCCACCACCTGCACCGGGCAGAAGATGCTCGCCGCCGCGCTGAAGAAGACGGCCGAGCCGCCGAGCACGCGCTCGGCGGTGCCGAAGGGGGTCTCGACGGAGTCGAGGGCTACGCTGCCGACGACGAGAACGGACATGGTTTCTCAGGCTGAGGGGTCGTCTTCGCGGTCCATGCGCTGCGGGGCCGTGATGCCCAGCAAACGCAGCCCGTTGGCGAGCACCAGCTGCACGGCCCGCGCGAGGACCAGGCGCGCTTCGCGAAGCTCGGGGTCCTCGACCAGCACCGCCAGCCCCGGATCTCGGGACGGGTTCCCGGCATGGTACCACGCGTTCACCTGGCCGGCGGTCTTCTCGAGGTAGTCGCACACCAGGTGCGGTGCCCGTGCGGCGGCCGCGCGGGCGACCACGTCGGGGAACTGCGCGAGCTGCTTGATGAGCTCGCGCTCGAGCGGGTGCTCTAGACGCGCGAGGGCCGCGGCGTCGGGATCGAGGGCCTCGCCGCGCACGTGCGCCTTCTGGAAGATCGAGCACATGCGCGCGTGCGCGTATTGAATCTTGTAGACCGGGTTCTTCTCCGACTGGTCCAGAGCCAGGTCGAGGTCGAACACGAGGTGCGCCTCGGGCTTGCGCATCTGGAAGAAGTAGCGCGTCACGTCCACGCCGACCCGCTCGAAGAGTTCGCGCAGGGTGGTATACGACCCCGCCCGCTTCGAGAACTTGACCTCGCGCCCCCCCTGCTCCACGCGGACCATCTGGTGCAGGACGTACTCGGGATAGCCCTCGGGAAGCCCCAGGGCCTGTAGCCCCGCGCGTACCCGCGCCACGGTGCCGTGGTGGTCGGAGCCCTGCACGTTGATCGCGTGATGGAAGCCGCGCCGCCACTTGTTCATGTGGTAGGCGACGTCGGGCAGGAAGTAGGTGGGCGACCCGTCCGACTTGATCATCACGCGGTCCTTCTGGTCGCCGTAGGCGGTCGTGCGCAGCCAGACGGCTCCGTCCTGCTCGTAGACCAGACCGGTCTCACGCAGTGATGCGACCGTGGCCTCGACGCTGCCGTCGTCGTAGAGCGACGACTCGAGGAAGTAGGTGTCGAAGTGCACGCGGAAGTCGTGCAGGTCGCGGTCCTGCTCGGCACGCAGCGCGTCCACGGCGAAGCGGCGCATGGCCTCGAACGCCTCGGGAGAGCGGTCGCCCCGGAAGCGGTCTCCCACCTCGGCCGCGAACGCTTCGGCGAGCTCGACCACGTAGTCGCCCCGATACCCGTTCTCGGGCACACGGGCATCCTCGTCGCCGAGGTGTTGCTGGTAGCGCGCCCACAGGCTCTCGGCCAGGCGGTCGATCTGCGCTCCGGCGTCGTTGTAGTAGTACTCCCTGGACACCGACCATCCGGTCCAGTCGAGCAGCGCGGCGATGGCGTCGCCGAGCGCGGCCTGGCGCCCGTGA
>RFGQ01000119.1 GCA_003695865.1 Gemmatimonadota bacterium
CCCGAACCCCCCACCCCGCGCAAGCCCTGGCCGTCGGGCAGCCACCTGGTGCGCTGCTCTTACTGCGGGGCCGTGCGCGAGCGGAAGGGCACCTGTCAGGAGTGTGGACGATGAGCGATCGCCCCGGGTTCTTCGAACTGCCACCCGCGTGGACGTCGCTCGTATTCGGTCCGCTGCTGGGAGCCGCGTTCATCGCGCTCGCGACCGTCGCGTTGGGTGAGTCGACCGCAGCGACGGTGATCCTCGATCGTGGCGGCGTCTTTCCCTACCCGTTCACGATCCAGAACCTGATGCACCTGCTCTTCTTCACGGGCATGGTGGAGCTCTTCGTACGCTGGCGCACGGCGGTACGCGAGCTGGGCTTCCGCGAATTGAGCTACCTGCCCGAGGACGACAGCACGGTCCTGCAGGCCCGCGACCTGGGGCCCATCCGCAACCGCGTCGCCAAGGCGCACGACGGCGAGAACGGATTCCTGCCCTACCTCATCGACCTCTCCATCCTCCAGTTCCACGCGAGCCGTTCGGTGGACCAGGTCGTCAGCATCCTCAACAGCAGCCTCGAGCTGATCGCGCATCGGGTCGAGCTCCGCTACAGCAACCTGCGCTACCTCGCGTGGGTCATTCCCACCGTGGGCTTCGTCGGGACCGTCGTAGGCATCGCGCTCACGCTCGGTGCGGTGGACCCGGCCAACCCCGATCTCGCAGACCTCACGCAGAGGCTCGCCGTCGCGTTCAACACGACGCTCGTCGCCCTCGTTCTCAGCGCCATCCTCGTGTTCTTCCTGCACGTCGTGCAGCGTCTCGAGGAGCGCGCGGTCAACGACGCCGGCACCTACTGCCTGAAGAACCTCATCAACCGGCTCTACGTCGGGGCGGCGTGAGCCGGCCCGCCCCGGCCGTGTGCACGGGGCGAGGGTTCGGTCGTCTCCAGGGCGTCACCTACGGAGGACAGCGATGGCTTTGAAGCGTTGTGACAGCGGGCATTTCTTCGACCCCGCGCGTCATCCGTCGTGCCCCTACTGCGGCCAGGCGGATCAGCCCATGGCGCCCACGGTCGGTCGCCGGCCGGCATCCACGCCGGCCCCCGCCGCGGAACCCCCCACCGATCCCGGCGGCGTAC
>RFGQ01000120.1 GCA_003695865.1 Gemmatimonadota bacterium
GCCCGCGGCGGTGAAAGGGCCCAGGAGGGCCGGGGCCCCGTTGGAGCCGGCCTGCGGGAGGCGTAGATTCTCCTCGCATAGCCGGGGTGTGGACCCCGGGGCTGGCCGGGACGTCGAGGAGGACCACGCCGTTGAGCGTCTGGAAGCGTAGAACGACCGTTCAGGTCGACGTGGGTGGGGTCATGGTCGGGTCGGAGCACCCGGTCGTGGTCCAGTCGATGACGAACACCGACACCGCGGACGCGGCCGGTACGGCCGAGCAGGTGCGTCTGCTGGCCGAGGCCGGCAGCGAGCTGGTGCGCGTGACGGTCAACAACGAGGACGCGGCCCGCGCCGTGCCCGAGATCGTGCGGCGCCTCGAAGACGCCGGCGTGAGCGTGCCCATCATCGGCGACTTCCACTACAACGGGCACCTGCTCCTCACGCGCTTTCCCGAGTGCGCGCGCGCTCTGGCCAAGTACCGCATCAATCCCGGCAACGTCGGCACCAAGCACCGCGACGCCAACTTCACCGAGATCGTGCGCGTGGCCGTCGACAACGACAAGCCGGTGCGCATCGGGGTCAACTGGGGCTCGCTCGACCAGCGCCTGCTGACCGACATGATGGACGCCAACGCGCGGCTGCCCGAACCCAAGGACGCGGGCGAGGTTCTGCGCGACGCGCTGGTCGAGAGCGCCATGCGCTCGGCGGCGCTGGCCGAAGAGGTGGGGCTGCCCCACGACCACATCCTGCTCTCGGCGAAGGTGTCGAGCGTGCCCGAACTGGTGAAGGTCTACCGCCAGCTCGCACCGCTGAGCGACTATCCGCTGCACCTGGGGCTCACCGAAGCCGGCATGGGCGCGAAGGGAATCGTGTCGACCACGGCGGGTCTCGCCCCGCTCCTCATCGAGGGCATCGGAGACACGATCCGCGTGTCGCTCACGCCCGATCCCGGCGGCGACCGGGCCGAAGAGGTCCGCATCGCGCAGCAGATCCTGCAGTCGCTCGGCATTCGCTCCTTCGAACCCCAGGTGACGTCGTGCCCGGGCTGCGGACGCACCACGAGCACCTTCTTCCAGGAAATGGCCCAGGAGATCCAGGGCTACATCCGCGAGAACATGCCCGTGTGGCGGGGCCGTTACCCGGGGGTGGAAGAGCTCGACGTGGCCGTGATGGGCTGCGTGGTGAACGGCCCCGGCGAATCGAAGCACGCCAACCTGGGAATCTCGCTCCCGGGCACCTTCGAGGAGCCCAAGGCCCCGGTCTACGTCGACGGCGAGCACTACACGACCCTGCGCGGCGAGGGCCTGGTCGACGAGTTCAAGGCCATCCTCGAGGAGTACGTCCGCACCCGCTACGGCGCCGAGGCATAGCGCCGGGGCGGGGGGCACACCCAGCCCTCCGCGCCTGCGAGGAGACCCCCACGACCCGACGTGGCCGTCGCCGAGCGCGCGGCGTCCACCTCGCACGCCGCGAAGGGCGCCCCGGACACCGTCCGCGTCCTCCGGTAATCCCTGCTTGTGTCGCGCCGTAGATGCAGAATAGGTTGCGCACGAGCGGGCCGCGCGCATCGGGCGCGGGCGGTGCCACACGCATTCGAAGGGGACGCCCACGCGCACTCCTCATGATCCGTCCCGCCCGACCATGGCGGGACACCGTCCGCGGTCCCACGATCCTCAGAAC
>RFGQ01000121.1 GCA_003695865.1 Gemmatimonadota bacterium
CCCCCATCCAGGTCGACCACCGCCACGACTTGTCCCAACGGATCGGCCACGATGACCCGGCCGTCCGCCAGTGGACGCACGCTCTGCAGCAGGCCGAAGCCCTCCGGGAAGCGGGCCTCCTCGACGGCGTCGAGCCGCGTCACCGCCTGCGCTTGCACAGCGGGCGCTCCGCCCAGCGTCGTGGCCAACGCCGCGAGCGCGCTGCAGACGACGCCACGCGCGGCCCGGCGCACGGCACCACGAACTCCAAGGGCTCGCCGTGCTCCACGAGTGCGACGGGCTCCACGCGCTCCGCGAACTCCGCCCGCGCCATGGACCCCGGCTCCCCGAAAAGAAGGTCCACTCGAAACCCTCATCGCTCGATCCCCCCGATTCTGCGCACGCTTACGAACGGCACGTCCATGTCGTCCTTGCCGATGAAGGCCGCGAGCCCGTCGGGCCCGAAGGCGTCGGGAAGTTCCATGGCGCCGGCCGGCACGGTGCCGATGTAGCGGCCCGACGGGTCCACCACGTCGATCGGCCCGGGCTCCCCCACCCGGGCTCCGGTGCGCAGCAGCCAGAGCCGACCCGCGCCGTCGACCCGCAGATCCTGAAGCGCGGGAAACTCGTCGGCGAAGGCCAGCGTCTCGATCATCTGCCGCTGCATGTCGCGGATCGCGTCACCCCCCACCACCTGGGTGCCCGTGCCCGTGGGACCGCTCGTGCGGATCACCGCCCGCATGCGGGGCCCCTCGCCCGACTCGAGCCGCTCCAGGCGTCGCGCCTTCTCGGCCCTGCGGTCCGCCTCGGTGACGGCGCGCACGGGCAGCGGCCGGGCCAGTGCGGTCTCCGCGCCGCCCGCGGGGTCGACGAGCCGGACCCGATAGGTGACCGTGTCGATCACGGCCACCCGGCCGTCGGGCAGCACGCCGGTACGGATGACCGGGTCGAATGCCCGCATGCGGGCCATACGCATCACCCGGAAGCCGCTGCCGCCCACCGTGCCGCCCCCCTCGGGCGGCTCGGGGAGCGGCCTCCACGCGGTGGTGACCTCGCGAACCTCGGGGTCTTCGGCATCCAGCGGCACGAGCTTGACGGGCGCGCCCGGCGGCGTCGAGAGCGCCGGGCGCCCGCCGTTCGTCGCCGAGAAGCTCAGCGCGGTGTTCGCCCCCAGCACGGCCCCCGACGGGTGATGGTCGATACGCCCGCCCATGAGGCCGCCCTGGATCGGGTTGCGCACGTTGCGCACGAACGATCCGTCCGGCGCGAACACCACGAAGGCCTGGTGGCCCATGTCCTGCACGATCACGGTGCCGTCCGGCGCGACCGCCATGTCGGTGGGCATGCGCAACTCGCCCGGCCCGTCGCCCGCCTTACCCACCTGGCGCACGAACGACCCGTCGCGGTCGAACACGATCACCCGCTGGTTGTCGCCGTCCAGCACGTAGATCCGTCCCTCGGCGTCGAACCCGACCCGGTTGAGGTCGCCGAACAGCTCCCAGTCCTCGCCGTCGAGCGCACCGACCCGGTAGACCTCTTCCAGCACGGGCTTCAGCGGCCGGTCCGCGGCAGGTAGCGACACCGTCCGCTGCCCGCTCACACCGGGCGCCGCAAGCGCCGCCACCGACCACAGGAGCACGGCCGACCCTACCGGCCCGCTGCGCCGTCCGCGCCTCGCTGCACACCTTCCCACCGCCATGTGCTTCCTCCCGGATGCCCGGTTCTTCGACAGATGTCGTTCAAACTACACTCGTCTGAGATCCGCACGCCCGGGCCAGGGTTGCCTTGCACAGCGTCCCGGGCTCCGGCGATGTTTCGAAGCTTCCGCATCGCGGTGCGCCGGGGCTCGGCCGCGCGGCCGACCGGCGCCGGCGGCCGCGGCCGCATCGGCAGCGGCGGGAGGCCGAAAACGTGAACCTACGGCAGGACGCGCACGCGCCCATGATCAAGGACCTTCTCACCCGCCCCATCGAGAAACGTCCCACGACGCTCCGCTTCCAGGGCCGCGTCCTCTACCTGGTGGACGACGCCCGGCTCATGCGCGCACAGCTCGAAGAGGGCGTCGAGCTCGAGCTCACCGACGAGCTGCGCGCGAAGCTTCGGGACCAGATCAGCACAGACGAGATCACACCGGCCTATATCTGCTACTTCTTCGACGAGACCCTGGGCGAGTTTCCCTATCTGGGCCTGCGCACCACCGATCCGGAAACCGGTGAAAAGGTCGCCCCCGTCACGCGGGGAAGCGTGAAGGCGGGCGGCTTCGTATGCTCCGTTGCGGGAAGGCGCCGCGGCAAGGGCAGCAGCCGTGAGCAGAGCCCCTACGCCGAGCTCATGGCCGGCATCCAGGTGGTCGTCGCCGAGAGCATCGAGCGCATCTACAACGAGAACTGCCAGAACCTGGGGATGCTCACGACCACGGACTTCGACGTGATCCGTCGCATCCGGTCGGGCGAAGACATCCCCCTCTCCGTGTTCACCGAGGGCAAGGACCCCATCACGCGGCAGATCATCGAATACGGGGGACTCTTCGAGTTCAACGTGGCCCGCCTGCAGGGCAGGGTCGAGGTCCCGCTCCCGCGCTCCCTCGGAGGCCCGGGCGCCGACGGCTCGGGCGAGGCGGACGACGTGGCCGCATCCCCCGCCGACCCGGCGGTCGATGCCGAGATCGCGATCGCGCCCGAGCCACGGCCGATGACGCTGGCCGAGAAGATCTTCGCGCGCCACTGGGTCGTGGACGCCGCCCGCGACGAAGTGGGGGTGCCGTGGGTGGAGCCCGGTGAGGCGGGGTTCTTCCGCACCGACATTCGTTTTTCGCACGAATACGTCACGCCCATGTCGGCGATCTTCTTCGAACAGAAGGTCGGCCGCGACGGGCGCGTGGTCGATCCGGGCAGCGTCCTCTTCTTCCGCGACCACCTCACGTTTCTGGCCAAGGCAATGAGCCAGGAGCGCATCGAGCAGGGTCTGCTCGACGTGGCCAACCAGCTCGAGGTCAAGCAGCGGGAGTTCGCCGAGCGTCAGGGCATCCGCCTGTACGGAGAGCAGATGGGCACGCAGCTCGGCTCCGAAGCGATCTGTCACTCGAAGATCCTCGAGGAGTACGCCGAGCCCGGCATGCTCATCATCGGCTCCGACTCGCACACCCCCCACGCCGGCGCCATCGGCTGCATCGCCTTCGGGGTCGGAACGACGGCCATCTTCAACTCGTGGATCACCAAGGACGTGCGGGCGCGCGTACCGCAGTCGTTCAAGGTGGTGATCACCGGCGAGCCGGCGCCCAATGTGACGGCCAAGGACTACATGCTCGAGATCCTGCGCCACCCCTACATCCGCGACGGCCACGCCATCGGCCAGGTGATCGAGTACGCGGGTCCCGCCGTCGAGGCGCTCAGCGTGGACGAGCGCGCCACGATGACGAACATGGCCGCCGAGGTGGGCGCCTTCACGGGCATCGTCGCGGCCGACGAGCGCACCGTCGAATTCCTGGTCGAGGAACGGGGCATGGATCCCCAGCGCGCCCGTGCGCTGGTCGAGGGCATGCAGTCCGATCCCGGCGCGGAGTACGTGAAGATCATCGAGATCGACGCGTCGACGATCCGGCCCATGGCGGCGCTCCCCGGAGACCCGGGCCAGGGCGTGTACATCGAAGACCTCGAGCCCGAGGCGACCCGCATCGACATCGCCTACGCAGGCTCGTGCACGGCGGGCAAGAAGGCCGACATGGACATGTACGCGCGCGTCTTCCGCGAAGCGGAGGCACAGGGCCTCAGGGTGCATCCCGACGTGGAGTGCTTCATCCAGTGCGGCTCGATCGAGGTGCGCGAGTACTGCCGGGAGCAGGGATACCTGGAACTGTTCGAGCGCATGGGGGCCACGTTCATCGAGCCGGGCTGCGGTGCGTGCATCAACGCGGGTCCGGGCATCACGCGGCGTCCCGACGAGGTGAGCGTCTCGTCGCAGAACCGCAACTTCCCCGGCCGTTCCGGCCCCGGGCAGCTCTACCTGGTGTCGCCCTACAGCGTGGCGGCCAGCGCCGTGGCCGGATACGTGACGCAGTGGAACCCGGGGGAGCCCATCCGGCCGCTGCCGCCCCGTAAGCTGGCCGTGGTGTGAGCGGCGCGGCGCAGAGCGCGGGCGGCGGCTTCCGGCCCGACCCACGGCTCTTTCCCTTCGAGTCGCGCTGGTTCGAGAGCCGCGCCGGGCGGATCCACTACATCGACGAGGGCGACGGTCCGCCCATCCTGTTCCTGCACGGCAACCCCACTTGGAGCTTTCTCTACCGTGGGATCGTGCTGCGGCTGCGAGACCGCTTCCGCTGCCTCGCTCTCGACTACCCGGGTTTCGGGCTCTCGGCGCACCCGCGCTCCTACGGGTACACGGCCGCCGAGCATGCCGAGGTCGTGACCGAGTTCGTACGTGCGCTGGGCCTGCAGGGGCTCACGCTCATGGGGCAGGACTGGGGCGGGCCCATCGGTCTGCGCACCGCACTCGACCAGCCCTCGCGCTTCGAGCGCCTGGTGATGGGCAACACCTGGTACTGGCCGCTCGACCGGCTGACCATGCGGCTCTTCGCCCGAGCCATGTCGACCGCGTTCATGCAGCGCCAGATCTACAACCGCAACTTCTTCGTCGAGCAGATCATGCCGCGTGCGGTCAAGCACCGGCTCGCGCCCGAAGTGCTCGACCACTACCGCGGCCCCTTCCCCACCATCGACAGCCGCACGGGCGTGGCCGAGTTTCCGCGCGAGCTCACGCGGGCGGAGCGCTGGCTGCGCGAGCTGGCGGCCGAGGTGCCCCACGGGCTCGGGCACCTGCCGTTGCTCCTCACCTGGGGGGTGCACGACCCGGCCTTCCCGCCCTCGATGATGGACCGCTTCCGGGCCGACTTCGCCCATGTCGAGGTGGTGCGCCTCGACGCCAAGCACTACATCCAGGAGGATGCGCCCGCCGAGATCGCCGACGCGATCCGTGGGTTCGTAGGCGGCTGAACGGGTCGGTCGCCCTTCCCCAGCCACGGAGGCTTCGACCATGCCCAGGCCCGCATTCGCAGTTCACGTGCAGCCACACGCGCACACACCCATGGGAGCGGGCGCCCGCCACCGCTCACCGACGGCCGCCCCAGAGCGGTCGCGCGCCGCTCCGGGCCGCTCGCGGCCGCTCCGCGCGGTGGTCGTGTCGGCCGCCGCCCTGGTGGCCGCCGCCTGGGCGGCGGTGCCCCTGCAGGCGCAGGACGAACGCATGAGCTTCTTCATCACCAGCGAGGGACCGGGGCGCGGCGCTGACCTGGGCGGGCTCACGGGCGCCGACGCACACTGCACCGCGCTCGCCGAGGCCGCCGGTTCCACGGGGTACGACTGGCACGCGTATCTCAGCACCATCCCCGCCGACGGCAGCCCCGCGGTGCACGCACGCGACCGTATCGGCCCGGGCCCCTGGTTCAACTACCGCGGCGTCATGGTGGCCCGCGATGTGGACCATCTGCACTCCGACGACAACGCGCTCTCGAAGGAGAACTCCCTCACCGAGCGAGGCACCGTCGTGAACGGGCGCGGGGATCGACCCAACATGCACGACATCCTGACCGGTTCGACGCTCGACGGGCGCGCCTACATCGGCGAGGACTACGACAACTGCAGGAACTGGACGTCGAGCGGGGCCGGGCGCACACGGGTGGGGCACCACGACCGCACCGGAGGCGGCGAGAACCCGACCTCGTGGAACTCGGCCCACAACTCCCGCGGCTGCTCCCTGGAAGACCTGCGCCGCTCGGGGGGAAACGGGCTCTTCTACTGCTTCGGCACGCCTTCGGACGGGGGTGCGAGCGAGCCGCGGCGCACCTCACCCGCAGGCGCGCCCGAAGATCCGGCGCCGGCTCGGATCCGCTGACGCCGAAGACGAACCGTCGATGGTCGAGCGCTCCCGCTCCCCGGCAAGGCACCCATGACCGGGCCGACGCCTTCCGCCGCGGGGCGGCCGCGCCCGCCCGAAAGTGCCGCGCCCGAACCGGCCGCCTCACTGCAGGCCCGCTTCGGGCGCATCGACATCTACCTGTTCGACCTGCTGCTGCGGGGCCTGCTCACGCGCGACATGCGCGTGCTGGATGCCGGATGCGGTGCGGGCCGGAACCTGCCGTTTCTGCTCGAGGAGGGCTTCGACGTGCACGCGCTCGACCGCAGCGAGGAGTCGCTGCGGGCCGTGCGGGCGCTGTTCGTCGAACGCACCGGTCGGCCGCCGCGGGTCGGACGAATCGCCCGGGGCGTGGTCGAGGCGCTGCCCTGGCCCGACGGCCGGTTCGACGCGGTGTTGAGCAGCGCCGTGCTGCACTTCGCCCGCGACGCGGACCACTTCGGTGCCATGGTCGCCGAGATGGGCCGCGTCCTCCGCCCGGGCGGCCTGCTGTGGGCCCGCCTCGCCTCGTCCATCGGCATCGAGGACCGTATCCGCACGCTCGGCGACGGCCGCTACCGACTGCCCGATGGCTCCGACCGCTTCCTGGTGGACGAGGCCATGCTGACATCGTGGTCGGCGAGGCTGGGCGGGCGGCTCGTCGACCCGATCAAGACCACCCACGTGCAGGGCCTGCGCTGCATGACCACATGGGTGGTGCGGGTAGGGGAGCGAGCGGCGGGGGTGTAACGCAGGCGGCGGAGAGCCGGTACCACACAAGGGCCTGCACCGATCGCCGGCCGCCCTTCACCCGCCACCCTGGAGGACCTTGATGTTCCCCCCCGCTCGCCGTCTCCGCCAGAAACACCGCAGCCTCGCGCCGCGCCGTCGCGCCTTCGTCCCGAATCCCGCCGTGGCCTTGGCCCTGGCCACCGCGTTTCTCGCAACCGCCTGTGGCGACGACGGATCGGGTCCCAGCGAGGACGTGTTCGTCGGCGTCTGGGATGCGGTCGAATGGACCTTTTCGCCCCTCAGCGGCGGAGCCACGCCGGTGGACCTGATCCAGCGGCAGGCCACCATCACGCTGACCATCCGCGGCGACCGCACGCTCACGCTGTCGGCCACCATGCCCGGCGAGGCTCCTTCGCTGGACACGGGCCGCCTCGAGGTTCTCGACTCGAGCCGCCTGCGACTCGTGCTCGACGACGACCCGGCCGAGCCACTCGAGGGGAGCTACCGGTTTTCGGACTCCGACGACACGCTCACGATCGACTTCGACAACGCCGCCAACAACATCGAGTTCGACTTCGACGACGACGGCGTCGAGGAGCCGGCGCAGGTCCGGTCGGTGTTCAGGCGGCGCTGAGGTGTCGAACTGACGACGTGTCAGGCTCGCTCGTCGCCGTCCCCGTCCTCGCCGCGCTCTCCCCGGTACAGGATCACCCGGGCCCGCTCCAGCGTGATCAGCCCGCCGCCCATCATCGAGTCGAGTTCGGGAAGCACCGACTGGATCCTCTCCTCCTCGTCGACGACCTCGACGATCACCGGGAGGTCGGTCGACAGGCGCAGCACGCGGTCGGTGTGCAGGCGGGCGCTCGCGCCGAAGCCGGCGATGCCGCGCACCACCGTGGCACCGGCGAAGCCCCGTTCGCGCAGAAACAGCAAAAGGGCCTCGTAGAGGGGCCGGCCCCGGTGCGGCCCCTCGGCGCAGCGGTCGCTCTCGCCCAGGAACACACGCATCAACGTGCGCTCGCCTCGGAAGTGCTCGCTCATCCGACACCTCTCATCCGCAGGACCGCAGAGGCGGCCGCGAGCCCCGCGAACACCGCCACCAGCCCCATGGCCAGACTCGCGCCCGCGTAGGCCACGGCCCGGCCCCAGTCCCCGTCGCGGATCAGTGCCACCGTCTCGTAGGAGAACGTGCTGAAGGTCGTGAACGCGCCGAGGAAGCCGATCGTCAGCAGGGCACGGGTTCCGGCCGCCACGGGCAGCGCCTCCATGGCCCGCATGCCGAAGCCCAGCAGGAACGACCCGGTCAGGTTCACCACCAACGTCCCCCAGGGGAACGTCGAGTGGACGGTGTCCTGCACCCACCCCGACACGGCGTACCGGGCAAGGGCACCGAAGGCACCGCCGAGGGTGACGTAGATCCACATGGAGGCGTCGCCTCACGCGCGGGTGGTCTGTTCGGCTCCTTCGGCCGCGACGCGGCCGAAGGAAAGTCGGGAGACACGGCCGCGTGGGGCAAGACCACCGCCGTGGCTCAGGCCCGCTCTCGTCTAGCGCTCGGTGAAGTCGCCGAGATCGATCCCGTAGGTGTCGGACGAGCCGGACACGGGGCTCAGCACCCGGGACGAAAGCTCGTATCGCACGCCAGCGCGAAGAGGGCACTCGGAACCTGCCGGCACCCGCTCAGCGAAGACAATCAGCCGCACCGGTCGACTGAAGTCGATGACATCGAACGCCGACGACCGGAAGCGAACGACGCCGCCGAGTGCGGTTGCACTCACGCTCGGCTGGTTGGGGCCCTGGATCACGATCAGGCGGAACGTCACACCGGGGCACCGGTCGATTCGTGCCGTGCCATCCTTCATATCGACCTCGATCGAGCTACAGGCGGCCAGAACGAGGACGAGGACGAAACCGGCCAGAGGGGAGAAGAAGGAGCGTTTCATGGGTCACCCCCGGAA
>RFGQ01000122.1 GCA_003695865.1 Gemmatimonadota bacterium
CCTCAGCCCCCCACCGCCGCCAGCCCCACCGCACAGGCGTGGCAGGCCGAGCCGGCCAGGACGAAGCCGTGCCAGATGGTGTGGGCGTAGGGCAGGCGCCGCGCCGTGTAGAAGGCGACGCCCACGGTGTAGGCGAGACCGCCCGCCACCAGAAGCGCGAGCGCGTTGGTGGGGAGCGCACGCACGAGCGGCCCGATGGCGGCGATCGCCGCCCACCCCATAAGCACATAGAGGGCCGTGGAAAGACGCGACCCCCGGGCACCAGCGCAGAGCTTCACGAGCGTTCCCGCGGCGGCCGCCGCCCAGATCACCCCGAAGAGCGTCCACCCCAGCGCACCCGCGAGGGCGCCCAGGGTGAAGGGCGTGTACGTGCCCGCGACGAACAGGTAGATCGCGGCGTGGTCCAGACGGCGCAGGCGCGCCTTCCAGTGCGGGGAGCGCGCGGTGTGATAGGCGGTCGAGGCCCCGTAGAGCAGGATCATGGTGCCCGCGAACACGCTGCTCCCCACGATCCAGCGGGCCCCCGCACCGCTCGCCGCGAGCACGAGCAGCGGCGTCGCGACAAGCGCGCCTACGATGCCCGCGGCGTGCGAGAGCGCATTCAGGGGTTCCTCGAGTGGGCGCCCGGCCGACACGTTCTCCATTACCCTCCCTCTCTCTGTCATCCAACGAGCAGCCGGCGAACGCCGAGCGCCCACGCGAGCCCGATGAACAGCACCCAACCCGCTACGAAGATCTGAAAGCGCCGACTGCGGATGACGAGCGCCAATAGGCCGAGCACGATGAAGTGCCCCACGAAGGGCAGGTACTCCGGTGGGTCGAAAAGGTCCCCACGCAGGTCGGTGAGAAGGATATCGGCCACGCTCGAAGCGACCCAGAGCCCGAGAAACCAACGGCGGTTCCCCTCGAAGACGGCGCCGTAGTCCTCACGGTCGCCCATGTCGGGCGGGTAGAGCACGACCGCAAGCAGATAGAAGAGGACCGCCCACGAGACGACGACGATGAAGGCGCCGAACGTCCACTCCGGAATCGCGCTCGCCTGAAAGAAGACCCACCAGTTCAGCACGAGCACGTAGAACGTGACCAGCGTCCACAGCCCGTGCAGGGGGTCGAGTCGCCAGCGGTTGCGGTTGTGGATGAGGCGCGCCACCCCCGACAGCAGGTGCGCCACGCCCAGCCCCAGGACGATCGAGACGAAGACCGACAGGTACTCGAACTGGCTCAAGCGGCCGGTCTCAGCGGTCGGACCACACGGCGAGTTCGTGCCCGCTCGGGTCTTCGAAATGGAAGCGGCGGCCGCCGGGGAAGGAGAAGATCTCCTGCACGATGCGGCCGCCGGCGCCCTGCACGGCCGCGAGCGACGCCTCGAGGTCGGCCGAGTAGAGGATGATCAGCGGCCCGCCCGGCGTGACGCTCTCTTCCAGACGCAGGCCGCCCACCTCGCCGCCCCCCTGCTTGCGGATCCCCGCGTAGACAGGGGCGTAGTCGGTGAAGGCCCAGCCGAACGCTTCGGCGTAGAAGCGCTTCGCCAGGTCCATGTCCGTCACCGGGATCTCGATGTAGTCGATCTGGTGATGGACGTGCTCCGCCTCGCTCATGGGATCCTCCGATCGTCTCGCGAGGGACGCTGTGGCCGGGGCGGTGGCGGGCGCCGCCCGGCGGCGGGTCGAGAGTAGGGGGAGGAGGGGTGCAGGACAAGCTCCGGCGCCTCGCCCCCCTGGAGTAGGCCGGAGCGCCGACGTGCTTGCTCGGCGAACCACCCACCGGTACTTTGCGTCACAAAGTGCCGCCGCCTCGTCGGCCCCGTGCGGCACGAAGGGTGGATTCGGCAGGGGGTACGCCATGCGGACATTGCTGAGAAAGCTTCGGGGAGCCATCGGCCTCGGTCTCACGTGGGCCGTGGCGGGCTTCGGGCTGGGAGCCGTGATGGAACTCGTCGACCGGCAGGGCGCCATCGTCGACATCTGGCCGATGTTCCTGGCGGTCACGGGGCTGCTGAGCGGCGGCGTTTTCTCGCTCGTGCTGGGCATCGCGGGCCGCAACCGACGCTTCGACGAGCTCTCCATGGGCCGCTTTGCGTCGTGGGGAGCGCTCAGCGGGGGCATCTTCGGAGGACTGATCCTGGGAGGCTTCGCGACCGGGGGGTGGCCGGCGAATCCGGTGAACGTCGCGCTCATCCTCGGCGTACCGGCGCTCGGGTCGGCGGCCGCGGCGGCTGCCACGCTTGCGGTGGCCCGCGGCGCCGAAGACCGCACGCTGCTCGAAGAGAGAGACCGGGTCGCGGAGGTCGGGCTGAGCTCGGGCGAGCGGAAGGAGCTGTTGGGCGAGGACGGCTGAGCGCCGCGGTCCTACAGCGCGCCGGGGGACCTGCGCGCGTCTCGATCGAGGGCTGACGACGGGAATCCTTGCCCCAGCGCCCTGGGGGTGGCAAGCTGGAGCATCCCGCCTCCGCCGGAGGAGGGCCGCCCGGCCCGCTTGTCGTCTTCAATCTGCCCGTCCCTACTGTCGGCTCGCAGGTGGCTCGTTCCGAGGTCGGTCGAGCCCGCCGGATGCCACGTCTCGCGAAGATCCGCTCCGCCAGCGCGGCCGTATTGCCCGGCGGCCGGCCGCTGTCCCGTTCCCCGTCCCGCCCAGGGAGTGCATCGTGAACACCGAACCCCGCCACAACGACTGCGCCGACACCCCCCAGCCCGACAGCTCCGAGGATTCACGCCAGACACCGCCGCCTGAGCGTCCGTTTTCGGTCGCCGGCATGGATCTGCCGTGGGCCACCGTCCTCTGTTGGGGCGGGCGGCCGCCGGTCGACGGCCTGGCCGGCTTCCACCTGTACCGCGTCGACAAGACGCCCGACGGTCCCGAATGGGTCCGGTTGAGCGACGAGCTGCTGCCTCTCGAGGGCATGTTTCACGACACCGATCACCACTCGCTGGCCGGGTTTTCAGGCGACCCGTTCGACGTGCTGATCGGGCCGTCCGACGACCCGCAACGGGCGGGGGCCGGCACGGGCCCGTTGGGTGGCGACGGTGAAGCGAGCCCCGACGTGGGCGGCGGCCCCGACCCGCTCGGCCCGGCCGATCCCGGCTGGTTGCGGGACTGGGTGGAGCTACTCGGCACGTTCCCCAACAACCCGTTCGCGCTCGACGCCGAGCCCGGTTCGGCGCCCATCGCAGCCGACACGTACTGCCTTGTCGGCGAATACCTCACGGGCGAGCGGGACGGGGTGCAACGCCCGGCGGGCAAGAACCGCGACTGGACGCCGGCCGATCGCGGTCTCCGCGACCGCATGATCCAGTGGGCCCTGCGTGAGATCCGCCGGCGCGGCCTCGTCGCCAAGCTGAGGCCGAATCCTCAGAACCTCACTTACGCCCAGCTCATGGGTGTGGTCACGGTTACGGGCGACTGCGGACAGATCGGGGCCGACAAAGTCGGGCAGACGGCTCCCGCGGGCAGGGTCCGCCCCGGCGGACGACGGCTCAAGAGTTCGATCGTCATCAACGGCGCGTGGGCCATCGATTACCCGCCCGACGACACCTGGGTCGCGATCCTGCTCCACGAGATGGCGCACGCGCTCCAGAACTACGAGGGCCTGCCCGCCTGGGCCCCCGGCACGCTCATCGGTGCCGCGACCTTCAGCGTGCAGAGCGAGATCGGCGCCTACGAGTCGATCTGGGACCGCATCGCTGCCGGCGACCTGCGACTCAACAACCGCCAGAAGTGCGCCGAGATTTCGGCGGCGATCGCAGCGATCATGAAAGAGATCCACGCGCTCGCGGGCGAATTCACCAAGGCGGGTGCCGCCCCCACGCCGGCCGATCGGGCCCGTTTCACCAATCTACGGCGCCTCGGGCGAAGCCTTTTGCTCAAGTATCAGACGTTTCTCGCCGGCCTGCCCGCCGGGGTCGCGGGCTGGCAATACCGTCACACGTCGGGCGCCCGCGAGAACCTGAAGGACGTCGTCGACCGTCTCCTCGACCAGGTGTTCCGGGGTCCCTGAGAGGCGTCGAACAGCGCCCCCTCAGATCACCATCGCGCCCGGCTCTTCGAGCATCGCCTTGAGCGTCTGCAGGAAGCGCGCGCCCTGAGCGCCGTCGATCACGCGGTGGTCGCAGCTCATGGTAACGCGCATGCGCGGCCGCACGACCAGGTCGCCATCCTCGATGACCGGCGTGTCTTCGACCCCGCCGATGGCCAGGATTCCGGCCTCGGGCGGGTTGATGACCGCCGTGAACTCGTGGATGCCGAACATCCCGAGGTTCGAGATCGAGAACGTGGCGCCCGTGTACTCCTCGGGCTTGAGGCGCTTCTCGCGCGCCCGGGCGGCCAGCTCGCGGATCTCGGCACCGATTCGGGTGACGCCCTTGAGGTGCGCGTCGCGCACCACCGGGGTGATGAGCCCGTCGTCGACGGCCACCGCCACACCGATGTGCACGCGCCGGAAGCGGCGGATGGCCTCGCCCATCCAGTGCGCGTTGCACTCCGGATGGCGCGCGAGCGCCGCCGCCGTGGCCCGCACGATCATGTCGTTCACGCTCACCTTGCGGCCCTCGGCCGCCAGCATGGCGTTGATGCGCTCGCGCGCCTCGAGCGCGCGGGTCATGTCGACGTCGATCGTGAGGAAGAAGTGCGGCACCGGGCCGATCGACTCGACCAGCCGGCGCGCGATCGTCTTGCGCATCTGGCTGAGCGGGACGTCCTCGTAATCCGGCCCCTCGTGCGCGAGCGCGGGCGCGGGGGGCAGCGGC
>RFGQ01000123.1 GCA_003695865.1 Gemmatimonadota bacterium
GATCCACCCGAGCCCGCGGCCGGGCCCCTCTTCGCTCTGTTCGAAGAGGAGTTGCATGCCGAGGCAGATCCCGAGCAGCGGCAGCCCTTCGGCGAGGCGCTCGCAGAGGGGCTCGCGCAGCGGCTCCAGCGCCTCGAGGGCGGCGGCGAAGGCGCCCACGCCGGGGAGCACGAGCGCATCGGCGCCCAGGACCGCGTCGAGGCCCGAGCTCACCCTCACGCGGGGGCCGGCCCGCTCGAGCGCCTTGGCGAGCGAGTGGAGGTTCCCCGCCCCGTAGTCGAAGACGGTCACGTCCATGGCCATGCCTCCAGCAGCCGCTCCAGGAGCGGCCAGGGCCCGACGCTGATGCGCACGGCGTCACCGATCTCCGGCAGGCCGGGGAAGGGGCGCACGGCCACGCCCCGCTCGCGCAGGATGCGAGCGAGTTCGGCCGCGTCGGGGACGGGTACGAGGACGAAGTTCGCGGCCGAGGGCAGGGCGGGCGTGCCGCGCCGGGCGAGCGCCTCGCTCAGGCGCTCGCGGTTGCGCCGCGTCTCGGCGATCACCCGCTCGGTCCAGGCCGTGCCCGCTTCGAGCGCGGCGACGGCGCCGGCTTCGGAGGGGCGCGTCACCTTGTAGGGCCCCCGCGACTTTTCCACCTCGGCCGCCACGTCGGGCGTCGAGACGGTGAAGCCCACCCGGAGTCCGGCGAGCCCGAACGCCTTCGAGAGCGTGCGTACCACCACCAGGCGTGGAGACCCCGCCGCCCGCGCGAGCAGCGACTCGCCCGCGAAGTCGGCATAGGCCTCGTCGAGCACCACCAGCGGTCCGTCGCCGCCCGCGGCGTCGAGCAGGGCGTCGACCCAGGCCGCGGGCTGCAACTCGCCGGTGGGATTGTTGGGCCGGCAGACGTAGATCACGTCCGGCTGGTCGTCGAGCAGCCGCGCGGGGTCGGCCAGCGCCTCGTCGCGCGCTGCGGGCGCGGGCCGCATGCCGTTCATGCGGGCGAAGGTCTCGACCATCGAGAACGTGGGCTCCACGTACGCGACGCAGCCGCCGCCCGGTCCCGCCGCACGGAAGACCGAGTCCAGCAGGTCGTCGGAGCCGCAGCCCGTGACGACGCAGGCCGCATCGACGCCGAAGCGGCGTCCGATCGCGCTGCGGAGCGTCTCGCCGTAGACGTCCGGGTAGCGGCGCAGGTCGTCGTCGGCGAGGCGCGCGAGCGCCCGGCGGGCGGCCGGGTGGGCACCCCAGAGGTTCGTGTTGTCCGACAGGTCGACGGGCGCGGCCCTGCGGTCGGGCGCGTAGCGCGTGAGGGCCCGGTAGTCGGGCCGGGGGAAGCGGCTCATCGCCCCACCTCCCCGCGCTCGCCCGCGCGAGCGCGCGCCGCGGCGGCGTGGCCGGGCAGCCCTTCGGCCTCGGCGAGCAGGGCGACGTCGTCGGCCATGCGTTCGGCCGCCCCCTTGGAGAGCGACTGGGTCGTGTAGGAGCGCAGGAAGTCGAGCGTCGACAGGCCCGAAAAGCTCCGCGCGACCCCCGCGGTGGGCAGCACGTGGTTGGCGCCCGTCAGGTAATCGCCGAAGGCTACGGATACGGCCTCGCCCAGAAAGATCGTGCCGGCCGTGGGGACCGCGGCCAGATCGCCCTCCGGGTCGTCGGTGTAGAGCGCGAGGTGTTCGGC
>RFGQ01000124.1 GCA_003695865.1 Gemmatimonadota bacterium
CACCAGCCGAGCAGCGCGTGCACCCCGAGCAGGGCCCCGTAGGCCGTGATGAGCACGCCCCCCCGCACCAGCCAGCTCCGCCACTGCGGCCGGGTGAAGATCATGTAGAAGCGCGCCGGGTGCTCCAGGTCGGCCACGAGCAACGCCCCGGTAGCGGCCAGGAAGACCAGCCCGGCTACGGGGGCTCCGACCATCCACAGGCCGCCGTCCCAGGCGAGCGTGCCCGTGAGCGCCAGCAGCAGCGGCACCAGATACGCCCCGGCGGCCAGCGACTTGGTCCACGTGTAGAGGCTCACCCGCCAGTCCCAGGGCGCGCGGTGGGGCACATCGTAGCTGAGCAGCGCCGCGGCCGAGCTGTTGGCGCCGGGCGCGCCGGCAGACCGGTCCCCGGCCACCCGGGCGGTGCCCGCCCCGGTTACGCGGGCGCGCGCGCCGGCCGGGTGCCCTCCCGGTACGCTGTCGGCACCCGTGGCCCGCTCCGCCCACAGAAACAGGTCGCCATCGGGGCGGGCGGCGGCCAACGGGTCGAGCGTGGCCTGGTCGGCGCCCACATAGAACACCTTGGGGCGGGTCCCCTTCTCGGGACGGCGCACGGCCACGGCCTCGCGGTGGACGATCTGCGCCACCGCGCTCGCGGGGTCGTCGAGGTCGCCCACGAGCAGCGCCTGGGTCGGGCACACCACCACGCAGGCCGGCTCCAGACCGACCTCGAGCCGATGCGCGCAGAAGTTGCACTTCTCGGCCGAGTGGTCCTCGGGGTTGATGAAGATCGCGTCGTACGGGCAGGCCGCGATGCACGCCTTGCAGCCGATGCAGACCTGCTTGTCGAAGTCCACGATGCCGTCGGGCCGCCGGTGCATGGCGGCGGTGGGACACGCCGTCACGCAGGGCGCGTCCTCGCACTGGTTGCAGCGGGTCACCTGGAAGGCGCGCCGGGCCTGCGGAAAAGTCCCCACGTCGACGTACTTCACGAACGTCCGCGTCACCGACAGCGGCACCTCGTTCTCGGACTTGCACGCGGTCGTGCAGGCGTGGCAGCCGATGCAGCGGGTGTGGTCGATGACCTTGGCCCAGCGCGCCGTGGCGCGCTCCGCGGCCGGGGCGGTGTCGGGGGTCATGGCGCTCCGTCGGGTGGGGTTCGGGGCCCACTATACGCCGAGGCGGCGGGCGGCGACAGGCCGCCCGCCGCGCGCGCCGAACGCGTC
>RFGQ01000125.1 GCA_003695865.1 Gemmatimonadota bacterium
ATCCGGGGGCGGGCCCGAGGGCGGGCAGCTCGCCCAGCTCCTCGAACAGGCTCTCCCAGGCCTCGAAGATGGACCGGCAGCGAGCGCACGAACGCACGCGCGCCTCGACGACGCGGGCCTCTTCGGGGGCCAGCGCGCCGTCCAGGTACGCCTGGATGCGTTCGTCGCTCAGATGCCGGTGCATCATCGGTGTCGTCTCCTCGATTCCCGGCCCCACGGGGCCACGCGTCCGTACGCACCCGCCGGGCGCGGAGTTTCAGAGTTTTTCGTCACGTCGTGAGGTGTTGCAGGTGCTGTTTGAGTTCCCCGCGCGCGCGGTGGAGATAGGTCTTCACGGTACCCAGCGGCAGGTCCATGATTTCCGCGATTTCGTCATACGCGTATCCCTCCACGTGGCGCAGCAGGATCGCGGTGCGGTATTCGGGCCGCAGGCGCGAAATGGCCTCTTCGATCTGTCCGCCGAGTTCACGGTTCTCCACGAACTGCTCTGGGGTCTCGTCGCGCGACTCGACCACGAGCCGCGTCTGCTCCTCTTCCTGCAGCGTCGAAGCGTGTGGAGAGCCGTGGATGGAGACGGTGTCGAGCTTGCGCTTGCGCAGATAATCGATCGTGTGGTTGTTCGCGATCTTGAAGATCCACGAGCTGAACTTGTAGCGCGGATTGTAGGTCGCGATCGCATTGAAGGCGCGGATGAACGCCTCCTGCGCCAGGTCTTCGGCGAGCGTGCGGTCGCGCACCATCCGGTACACGAGCGAGAAGACCGGCCGCTCGTACCTGCGCAGGATCTCGGCGAAGGCGCCTTCGCGCCCCTGCGCCGCGAGTGCCGCGAGTTCCGTATCGCTCTGCGAGGCGTAGTCCAAGCCGGCCGGACTCCGGTAGGGGACCTGGCTCATCGACGCGGTTCGTCGACGGCTTTTCGAGTACGGACGTCGCGCGCCGGTTGTTTCCCGGGGCGGGGCGCCTTCGCGGCGGCGCCGGCGACGTTACCTTTCGGGCCCGGTCCGCGGCGGTCCGGCCGGA
>RFGQ01000126.1 GCA_003695865.1 Gemmatimonadota bacterium
GAAGTCGTCGCTCGGGTCCTCGGAGAGGAGCTGCTTCCAAAGGGCGTGGGCTTCCTCCTTGCGCCCCGTCGCCCAGGTCACCGCCTCGACCTGCACCGGGTGCAGCCCGTACGCGAGGGTCGCCAAGAGCGCGGCGGTTCGGCCCAACCCCCAGGCGAGCATCACCCGACGCACGAGGAGCAGCGCGCCGCACCACAGCGCCAAGGACACGGCGTGAATCACCGGCCCGCTCGGCCCGAAGAGCGGGACGTCGAGCCAATAGCTCATCAGGTGCAGCGGGTGGTACGCCTCGAAGTGCGGCTCGCTCCAGATCCGCACGAGGTTCTCCAAGGAGATCCGCTGGACCGGCTCGAACTCGATCAGGAAGCGCCGGTCGTCCCAGCTCGACATCAGCGGGTGCAGCACCCCCCGCGCGAACGTCAGGGCCGCGGCCGCGACGACGAGCACGTCGTCGAGCCATCGGCGCTCGCTCCCCTCGCTGCTGGCTCCTTGGCCCTCGCTCACCGCGGCAGTGGTAGCGCGCTCAGAACACCAGGGCGAGCCTGGATTGCACGGTCCACAGGAAACGCTCGCTGAAGCCGCCGAACTCGCTGCGCAGCGCGTCGCCCGCGCGGAACCAGCCGAGCTCCGTGTCCCACCGGCGCTCGTTGTCCTGCCCCCACTTGACGCGCAGCGCGACGTCGACCTCGTAGCCGATGAAGCAGTCGCCCTCGAAGGCGCCGCAGGACGTGTCCGTGAAGTCGTCCCGGACGTTCTGGTAGACGGTGCCGAGGAGCTGCCGCGCCCACGCCGCGAGGAACGCGCCGTGCACCTCGATGCCGGGCAGCACGGTGTAGCGGATCTGCGGGAAGGCGTAGTGCGAGTTCCAGACGCCACCCCGCGACCAGAGCGGCCGGATGGGCTCCCCGAGCCCGATGGCGGTCTGCGTGGCGAGGGCCACCTGGTACATGATCAGCCCGACGTGGTGGTCGGGGTGCAGCGGCCGCGCCCGGAGGCTGCGGCTCTCGAAGAGCTTGCCGTCCCCCCCGGAGAAGCCCC